>NZ_JBEYZD010000052.1:0-60561 GCF_040645895.1 Streptomyces olindensis
AGGAGGGCGGCGATGCGGAGCATCGGCAACCGACGACAACGCGGCAGATGCGCGTGCCAGGCCCCGCGTCTGCGATCTGATCCAAACGACAGGCCTTAGGGCCTAGCGTCCGATGAACTGCGGACCCTGCGGGGGCAGGCGGAAGTCCGGGTCGGGGGCCGCGGCGGTCGGCGGCGGGTAGCCGTAGCCGGTCTGCGCCCCCGCGACACCCGCCGTGGCCGGTGCCTGAGGGTAGCCGTAGCCGGGCCGGCTCGTGGGCTGCGGGTAGCCGTACGCCGGCTGGGTCGTCGGGGGCTGCTGGGGCGGGTAGCCGTAGGCCGGCTGCGTGGGCACCGCGGTCGGCTGTTCCGGCGGCAGCGGCCGGGACACGTCGGGGGAGTGCTGGACCGTGGCGGGGGGCTGCTGAGCGGGACCGGCGGCCGTCGGCTGCGCGGCTTCGGGTGCGGGGGCGGCCGTGGCCGGGGGAGTGGGCACCGTCGTCGTCGGCTCCTGTGCCGCCGCCTCCGACTCGTCCACCGAGATGCCGTAGTCGGTCGCGAGCCCCTTCAGTCCGTTCTCGTAGCCCTCGCCCAGCGCCCGGAACTTCCAGCCCTCGCCGCGCCGGTACAGCTCGCCGCAGATCAGCGCGGTCTCCTCACCGGTCTCCGGCTTGACGTCGAAGTACGCCAGCGCCTCCGCACCGGTGTCCGCCGCGTCGTACAGCAGGATGCGCAGGGACTGCACGCGGTCGAACGTGACGCCGTCCGCCGATGCGACCAGCAGAATCCGGCCGACCTCCGTCTCGACACCGGTGAGCTCTGTCTGGATCGTGTCGGTCAGGCCCTCGGCGACCCGCTTCTTGCCGAGCCGCCACACCTTCCCGGAGGGGTGCCGGGGCTGGTTGTAGAAGACGAAGTCCTCGTCGGAGCGCACACGACCGTCGGGGCCGAGGAGCAGCGCGGAGGCGTCGACGTCCGGAACCCCCTGCCCGGGTGTCCAGCGCAGCACGGCGCGCACCGTGGTGGCTTCCAGCGGGACGTTCGACCCCTTCAGCATCGCGTGCGTCATGCGGTCATCCTGCCTTCTCGGTCCTGCTCACGACAACGCGGGGGCCTCGGCACCACGAGCGGCGCCGCGGGCCGACGGCGACTACCGTCGACATGGCCGGGCCCGGCTGTGCTTGCCCGCGTTACCTGAAATTCATGCCTGACGGGAACCTCTGACATGGACTTCTACGTACTATTACCGGCCAGCTTTCGACGATTCGCAGGTCGCACAACCACCACGGGGGAGTTCCATGCGTCATTTCGGGCACATCGCCCCTGAGGTGCGGAAGCGTCTCTTCCACCGCGAGCCGTGCGTGTTCACCGCGGACTCCCCGGCCCGGCTGCTCTCGGCCGCCCTGGGCGCCACGCTCTACAGCCCGGCCACCCGGCCGCGGCTCGCCGACGACGTCCTCAAGCAGGGCGGACGCGGCGTGGTCTCGATGGTGCTGTGCCTGGAGGACTCCATCGACGACGCGGAGGTCGGCCCCGGCGAGGAGAACCTCGTCCGCCAGTTCGGCGCCCTCGACGCCCTCCCGGACGCCGACCCGCCGCTGCTGTTCATCCGGGTCCGCGTCCCCGAGCAGATCCCCGACCTGGTGCGACGCCTCGGCCCCGCCGTCCGCCTGCTGTCCGGATTCGTGCTGCCCAAGTTCACCGAGGAACGCGGCATCCCCTTCCTGGAGGCCCTGGCGACCGCCGAGGCCGAAAGCGGCCGTCGCCTTTTCGCCATGCCGGTGCTGGAGTCGCCCGAGCTGCTGTACCGCGAGACCCGCGTGGAGACCCTGGAGGGCATCTCCCGGGCGATCGACAAGTACCGCGACCGCGTCCTCGCCCTGCGCCTCGGCGTCACGGACTTCTGCTCCTCCTACGGGCTGCGCAGAGGCCCCGACATGACGGCCTACGACGTGCAGATCGTCGCCTCCGTGATCGCCGACGTGGTGAACATGCTGGGGCGCGCCGACGGGACCGGCTTCACCGTGACCGGGCCGGTGTGGGAGTACTTCCGGGTCCAGGAGCGCATGTTCAAGCCGATGCTGCGGCAGAGCCCCTTCCTGGAGGTGCAGGCCGCGGACCTGCGCGAGAAGCTGATTGAGCACGCCATGGACGGCCTGCTGAGGGAGATCTCCCTGGACCACGCCAACGGCCTGCTGGGCAAGACCTGCATCCACCCCTCGCACGTGCTGCCGGTCCACGCCCTGTCGGTCGTCAGCCACGAGGAGTTCTCGGACGCCCAGGACATCCTGCGCCCCGAGCGCGGCGGCGGGGGTGTCCTGAGATCCGCCTACACGAACAAGATGAACGAGGTGAAGCCGCATCGGGCCTGGGCCGAGCGGACCCTGCTGCGTGCCGAGGTTTTCGGCGTGGCGAACGAGGACATCGGCTTCGTGGAACTGCTCGCGGCGGGGCTGCCGAGCTGAGTTCCGAGTCTGGTACACCGGTGATCGCGACGCAGGGAATCCATGGAGAAGGCAGTGAACGAGGGGCCGCACCACGAGGTGCGCGACGGCGTGTGGTCGGGCAGCTGGGTCGCCGAGCGGCTCGGCGTCGGGCTCGCCGGTGACGACCGGCTGACCGACCTGCTGGGCCTGGCGCTGCGCCGCAACCCCAAGCGGGCGCACCTGCTGGTGTCGAACGTGCTGGGCAAGCACGTGCCGCAGTCGCCGTCCGTCGTGTACGGCCACGGGGTCGAGCTCGGCCGCCGGGTCCGTGACCTGCTGGGCGACGACGAGGCCCGTGCGGCGGTCGTCCTGGGCTACGCGGAGACCGCGACCGGCCTCGGCCACTCCGTCGCCGACGGCCTCGGTCTCGCCCCCTACCTGCACTCCACCCGCCGCCCGGTCGCCGGCCTCGCCCCGGCCGGCGGCTTCGAGGAGTCCCACTCGCACGCGACCTCGCACCTGCTGCTGCCGGAGGACCCCGCGCTGCTCGCCGGCGACGGGCCCCTGGTCCTGGTCGACGACGAGTTCTCCACGGGCAACACGGTGCTGAACACCATCCGGGACCTGCACGCGCGGTACCCGCGGCGGCGGTACGTCGTGGTGGCGCTGGTGGACATGCGGTCGGCGGCGGATGCCGGCCGGCTGGAGGAGTTCGCCCGTGAGATCGGCGCGCGGGTGGATCTCGTGGCGGCGGCTTCGGGGACGGTGCGGCTGCCGGACGGGGTGCTTGAGAAGGGGCAGGAGCTGGTGGCGCGCCACGAGGCCGACAGCGCCCTTCCAGGGGCGCGGGGAACTGCGCGATCAGCCCCCACCGGCCCGCGGCCGGACGACGAGCGCACCCACCCCCACGTCACCCGCATCGACCTGGGCTGGCCCCGCAGCCTGCCCGACGGCGGACGGCACGGCTTCACCCCCGCCCACCGCGCACGGCTGGAGGCGGCTCTGCCGGGGATGGCGGCCCGCCTCGCCGAGGCCCTGCCCGAGGCGGCCCGCCGCGTGCACATACTCGGCTTCGAGGAGCTGATGTACGCCCCGCTGCGGCTCGCCGAGGCCCTGGAGCGGACCACGGACGCCGAGGTCCGCTACTCCACCACCACCCGCTCGCCCGTCCTCGCCGTCGACGACCCCGGCTACGCGATACGCACCCGCCTGGTCTTCCCCGCCCACGACGACCCCGCCGACGGCCCCGGCGAGCGGTACGCCTACAACGTCGCCGGCGCCGGCTTCGACGCCGTGGTCGCCGTCGTCGACTCGGCCGCGGACACCCCCGCGCTGCACGCGCCCGACGGTCTGCTGGCCCGCCTCGCCGCGCACACGCCCCGGGTCCTCCTCGCCGTCATACCGTCGTACGCCCCCGAAAGGCCCTCCATGCTGCCCGAGCCCCTCCGCGGCCCCGCCTTCTCCTCGTACGCGCCCGAGGAGGTCGGCTGGCTGCTCCAGGACCTCTCGGACGTGACGCTGGAGGCGCCGACCGAGGAGCGCGAGGAGGCCATCCAGAGCGGCGGCGCGCACTACGCGGAGTCGCTGCCCGTGGAGTACCAGCCGACCGAGCAGTACCAGGAGCTGTTCCACTCCGCGCTGAAGACCTCGGCGGCCCGGATCGCCCAGGCGGTCGGCGTCGTCACCGAGACCGTCCTCGCCGAGCGGTCCCCCCGCCCCGTCCTGGTCTCCCTGGCCCGCGCCGGCACCCCCGTGGGCATCCTCATGCGCCGCTGGGCCCAGTACCGGCACGGCCTGGACCTGCCGCACTACGCCGTGTCGATCGTCCGCGGCCGTGGCATCGACGCCAACGCGCTGCGCTGGCTCGCCGAGCACCACGACCCCCGGGACGTCGTCTTCGTCGACGGCTGGACCGGCAAGGGCGCCATCACCCGCGAACTCGCCCAGGCCCTGACGGAGTTCGAGAAGTCCGACGGCACCACCGGCTTCGACCCGGAGATCGCCGTCCTGGCCGACCCCGGCTCCTGCGTGCGCACCTACGGCACCCGCGAGGACTTCCTCATCCCCTCCGCCTGCCTCAACTCCACCGTCTCCGGCCTGATCTCGCGGACCGTGCTGCGCGCGGACCTGGTCGGCCCGCACGACTACCACGGCGCGAAGTTCTACCGCGAACTCGCCGCCACCGACGTCTCGGTGGCCTTCCTGGACGCCGTCTCCGCCCGCTTCCCCGAGATCGCCGACGCCGCCTGCGCCCAGGCCAAGGAACTGCTCGCCGCCGACCGCTCGCCCACCTGGGAGGGCTGGGCCGCCGTAGAACGCATCAGTGAGGAGTACGGCATCCACGACGTGAACCTCGTCAAGCCCGGCGTCGGCGAGACCACCCGGGTCATGCTCCGCCGCGTGCCCTGGAAGGTCCTGGCACGCGCCGGGGCGGGCAGCGACCTCGACCACGTCCGCCTGCTGGCCGGGCAACGCGGCGTGCCCGTCGAGGAGGTGGCCGACCTGCCCTACACCTGCGTCGGCCTGATCCACCCCAAGTACACCCGGGGCGCGACCGGCGCCGACGGCAAGGCGGTGACGGTCTGATGCCCGTACTCGTCGCGAGCGACCTCGACCGCACCCTGATCTACTCCTCCGCGGCCCTGGCGCTGACCATGCCCGACGCGCGGGCGCCCCGGCTGCTGTGCGTGGAGGTGCACGAGAGCAAGCCGCTGTCGTACATGACGGAGACGGCGGCCCGGCTCCTCACCGACCTGGGCGACGCGGCCGTGTTCGTGCCGACGACGACCCGGACCCGCAAGCAGTACCAGCGCATCAACCTGCCGGGCCCGGAGCCGACGTACGCGATCTGCGCCAACGGCGGGCACCTCATGGTGGACGGCGTCTCCGACCCCGACTGGCACGCGCAGGTGACCGCACGGCTGGCCGACCAGTGCGCGCCCCTGGCCGAGGTGCAGGAACACCTGCTGCGGGCCGCCGACCCGGTCTGGGTGCGCAAGCACCGCACCGCCGACGACCTCTTCGCCTACCTCGTCGTCGAGCGCGAACTGCTCCACGAGGACTGGGTGAAGGAACTCGCGGTCTGGGCGGAGAACCGCGGCTGGACGGTGTCCCTCCAGGGCCGCAAGATCTACGCCGTGCCCAAGCCGCTCACCAAGAGCGCGGCGATGCGCGAGGTGGCCCGGCGGACCGGGGCCGAGCTCACGCTCGCCGCGGGTGACTCCCTGCTCGACACCGACCTGCTCCTCGCGGCGGACCAGGGCTGGCGGCCCGGACACGGCGAGCTGGCCGACGCCGGCTTCACGGCTCCCTCGATCAGAGCGCTTCCCGACCGGGGTGTCCTCGCCGGGGAGCGGATCCTGCGGGAGTTTCTGGGGGCAGTACGGGGCGCCTGAGGACTCGGGTGTCCTGGTCCTCGTACGGGTGCGGCGGCGTGGTGGCTTGTCGCGCGGTTCCCCGCGCCCCTTGGGGGCGTGTCTCCTTGGGGCGTCGCAGCAGTCGTACAGCGATGAAGACCACGACCGCCACGGCCGCCACCGCCAGGACCACCTTCGAGTAGGTCGAGACGAGGTCCGTGACCTGGTGCCAGTTCGCGCCGAGGAAGTAGCCCGCGAGCACGAACACCGTGTTCCAGATCGCGCTGCCCAGCGTGGTCAGGCCCAGGAACACCGGCAGGCGCATGCGCTCCACGCCCGCCGGCACGGAGATCAGGCTGCGGAAGATCGGGATCATCCGGCCGAAGAACACGGCCTTGGTGCCGTGCTTCAGGAACCACGCCTCGGTCTTCTCGATGTCCGAGACCTTCACCAGCGGAAGCCGGCCCGCGATGGCCACCGTCCGGTCACGGCCGAGCAGCGCGCCGACCCCGTACAGCGCCAGCGCGCCGATCACCGAGCCGGCCGTCGTCCACAGCAGGACGGCGAGCAGGCTCATCCGCCCGCTGCTCGCGGCGAACCCGGCCAGCGGCAGGATCACCTCGCTGGGCAGGGGAGGGAACAGGTTCTCCAGAGCGATGGCGAGACCGGCACCCGGCGCGCCCAGCGCGTCCATGAGGTCGTTGACCCACTGCGGTCCGGCGTCCGCGGCGATGGCTGTCATGCCGCCACGCTAGGGAACCGGACCTGAAGGGATCCTGAGGAAAGGCGTCAGCCGCAGCAGCCGCCACCACAGCAGCCGCCTCCTCCGCCACCCGCGCGGGGCGCCGAGGCCGGGGCGGAGGCCGAACCGGCCACCGCGACCGTGGAGAGGAGCTTCACTGTGTCGTCGTGACCCGAGGGGCATGCCGCGGGAGCGGAGGACTCCGCCATGGGACGGCTCAGTTCGAAGGTGTCGCCGCAGGTCCGGCAGCGGTACTCGTAGCGAGGCATGCGCACAGGTTAACCGGCGTGCCGCGGCTGTCGTAGAGGCTCGGGAGCCGGGTCAGTGGCCGGCCGCTCCGCGTTCCTCGCGGATCCGGGAGACCACGTCGGCCACCGCCCGGCGTACCGCTTCGGTCTCCGTGAGGAAGTGCCAGTAGTCGGGGTGGCGGCCCTCCAGGGTGGCGATGGCCCGTTCCAGGCGCGCCACCCCGTCGTCCAGGGGCCGGGCGTGACGCGGGTCGGGGGTGTTGCGGCCCGCCATCGCGAGGCGCTGGGCGTCGCGGATGGCGAAGCGGGTGCGGTCGATCTCCTGCTGGGGGTCCTTCTGGACGGCGTTCAGGCGGTGCAGACGGTCGCCGGCGGCCGAGACGGCCTCGTCGGTGGTGTTCAGCAGGGCCCGTACGGTCGACAACAGGGCTGTCGCGTCGGCCCAGCGCTGCTCGTCACGGGCGGTGCGGGCCTCGGCCAGCTTCACCTCGGCCTGCCGGACGTTCTGCACAGCGGCGTCCGGGACACCCTGCAGGTCCTGCCAGCAGGCCACGGTGAAGCGGCGGCGCAGTTCGCTCAGGATCGGCGGGACCTGCTCGGAGCGGGTGGTGAGGGCCTGGGCGCGGGTGCGCAGGGAGACGAGCCGGTGGTCGATCTCGGCGGCCCGGTCGGGCAGCCGCTCGGCCTCCACCCGGACCGCCTCGGCCTCCCGCGTGACCCGCTCGGCGCGCTCCAGGGTCTGGGGCACGCCGTGCTGCCCGGCGCCCTGGTTCAGCTTGGTCAGCTCCGGGGAGAGGGCGGCGAGCCGGGCCGCCAGATCGTCCGCCTTCAGGCCGGAGGCGCGTACGGAGTCCAGGGCGTTGGAGGCGGCCAGCAGGCCCTGGCGGGCACGCTCGACGGCGGGGGCGAGGCGGGCCAGCTGGGTCTCGGCCTTGCCGAGCAGCGGGCCGAGGCCGTCGGCGAAGCGGTCCAGCTCCTGCTTGACCCGGCCGAGTTCCTCCTTGGCGGCGGTCAGCTCGGCGCGGGCGCGGGAGGCCGCGGAGGCCTCCAGGTCGTCGCGGTCGAGGTCGTGGGCGTCGACGGCGTTGATGTACCGGCTGCTGGCCTCGTCGATGCGGCGGCCGAGGGCGTCGAAGTCGGTGACGGCGCGCCGGGCGGCGGGCGAATCGTCGACGGCGGTGATCGTCTCGATCGAGATGCGCAGGTCGCGCTGGGCGGTGTCCAACTCGTAGAAGGCCGCCGCCGCGGCGTCCTTCGCGGCCTGCGCCTCGGCCCGCTGGCCCTCGGCGCGGCCGCCGAACCAGCGCCGGGTGCCGCCGCCCGCGAAGGCGGCGGGCAGCGCCAGCGCGGCCAGCAGGGGCAGCACCGCCAGGGTGAGCGTGTCCCGCAGGGGGCCGGGGGCGCGGTCGGGGCGGCGGCGCGGACGATGTGCGCGCGGCACCGACGGCGAGTACGGCTGCGCTGGTGTCGCCGTCACATCCCTCTCCCGTGCTGTGGTCCACCCTGCCCGGTGTCATTCTCCCACCGGTAGAGGACGAACACACGGGCCGATCAGTTCGCTGTTCGGACCGTCACTTTGCCGTCGCCGGTCCGGGCGGACACCACGTGCGGGCTGTTCTCGTCGCGGGGCACGTCCACGTCCACGCCGCCGTCACCGGTCTCGGTGGTCACCCGGTAGGCGGCCCGGGGCACGGCGATGCTCACGGAACCGTCGCCGGTGCGGGTCTCGACACGGTCCGGTACGGCGCCGAGTTCCAGGCGGACCGAGCCGTCACCGGTGTGGGTGCGCACGTCACGGGAGGAGACGTCCGCCCGGATGGAACCGTCGCCGGTGCGCATCCGGAGCGGGCCGGTGGCGTCGCTGACGCGGATGGAGCCGTCGTCGGTGCGCATGTCCAGGCGGCCGGTGGCCTCGCTGACGCGGATGGACCCGTCGCCGGTGCGCAGTTCCAGGGGGCCGGTGGTGTCGGTGACGCGGACGGAGCCGTCGCCCGTGCGGATGCTCAGCGGGTCCCGGAAGCCCCGGGCGCGCACGCTGCCGTCGCCGTCCTGGACCTTCACGGTGACACCGCGGGGCACCTCGATGCGGTGCTTGGCCGAGCAGTCGGCGACGACGCCGGAGCACTTCAGCCGCAGCACCAGCCGGTCGTCCCGCATGGACCAGGTGACCTTCGGGTCCTTGCCGATGACGACGGACCCCTGGAACCACCGGGTCACGTCGATCCGGCCCGCGGGGTGGTCGTCGGCGGCGACGATCTCCAGGGCCGAGTCGTCGGAGTCCACGGTGAGCGTGCGGCCCTGGAGGTCGAAGGACCGGCGGTCCGGGTCCGTGTCGTCCCCGGCGGACGCCCCGCAGGCGCTCAGACCGGCGACGAGCACCACGACGGCACCGGCGACGGCGACCGCGCGGGCGGGGACGGTGCGGGTGGTGCCGGTAGTGCCGGTAGTACCGGTGGTGCCGGTAGTGCGAGTGGTGCGGGCCATGACGATCTCCCCCTGGACGGACGACGGGCGCTCTCGGGCGCTCTACGACCGTATGGATCCGGGCCCCTCAGGGGGATCCGGGCCACTCCCGGATCAACGGTGGGGTTAACCCCCGGCACGGCCCCGTAACGGGTTTGCGGGACGGTGCCCCGGGCAATGTAGGCTGTCGACTCGTCCTGGGCGCGTGTCCCGGGAGCCGGGTGCGTAGCTCAGGGGTAGAGCGCCTGCCTTACAAGCAGGATGTCGGCGGTTCGAAACCGTCCGCGCCCACGGTACTGAGTAGCAGGTCAGAGGCCTCCTGAGCACGTGGCGGGGGGCCTCTCGCCCTGCCCGGCGAGCCAGCGCGGTGTGCCCCAGGGGTCACAGGCGGCGGCCGACGGCGATGTCGTTGTTGCCCGCGAGCCGCAGGATCGCCCGGAGCATGATCGGCAGGCGGCGGTCGTCGAGGTCTTCCACGGAGGCCAGCGTGGTGATGCCGATGCCGACCATGGACAGGACCAGGTGGAGGAACGCCCGCTGCCCTTCGTCCAGGCCCAGTCCGTACTGGCGTCCCGACAGGGCTTCGAAGTGGGCCTGCGCACCGTCGAGGGTGTCGATGACGAGGGCGCGGCGCACGGCCGGGACCGCCAGGATCGTCCGTTCCTCGACGAGCGCCTGGACGGCGGCCCGGGCTCGGGACGACTTCGCCGTGCGCAGGAGTTGCTCGCCCAGCCGCTGGAACTCTTCGTCAGAGTCGGGAGCTTCAGGGGCGGTGGCCTCGGTAGTGCTCATGCCGATGCCTCCAGACGGCGTCCGTGGCTGACACGGCGGGCCGCGGCGGCGCGAGCGCACGCTTTGCGGTACTCGTCATACAGCGTGGCTTCTTCCTCGCAGGGGAGCCGGGCGTTCGCTCCGTCGTCGTCCACGGTGCGGCAGGTGGGGCACCGCAGGCAGTGGTCTGCCAGGCGCATGAACGCCCTCTGCTCGGGGGTCTCTGCCACTCCGGCGCTGACGGTCTCGTAGTGCTCGCACAGAGCGACCAGGACGCGGGCGAGTCTCCGGGCGTACATGACGCTGCCGACCAGCGGGGCGAAGTTCAGCTCCGGCGCGCGGAGTTTGCCGCGTGCCTCGCCGGCGCAGGCCAAGGCAGCGGCGCGGGTGGGGCAGTTCTTCGGCAGTCGCTCGGCCGCTTCCGCGACCCTGGGCCCCAGCACCGAGAGGTGGCTGCGCAGCGCGGCGGTGAGCGTGGTCAGTTCGTCGTCTGACAGCATCGGGTGCGGTCCCGACTCGGAACCGAGCGCTGTCTGGATGGTCTCGCGCATCACCGCGAGGTCGGGCGGGGCGGGCGCATCCTGATCGATAGCCGCCCGGAGGGACTCCACGGCAGTGGAAGGGTCGACGTCCTGTGCGGTTGCTTCGGCCATGACTGGACCGTACGGAGGCGGTGTTGACGGACGCGATGTGATGTTCTCGAATGTTCTCGGGAGCTGACCGGATGTTCTCGTGTGGTCGCATGAAGCGGGGTGCACCCGGTAGTGCGGTGCCTCGGGCGTGGTGATGCTGTGGATGGACACCGGCCACCGGCAGGGGAGGAACCATGCGACGACTGCGGTTCAACGGCACGGACAGCAAGAACGGCGGATGCCCCGCGATCCATGAGGACCTCGACAGCGGCGACATCATCGTGCAGGGGCGACCTCTCACCGACCCTGCCGACCTGCGCCGGCTGCAGCACTTCGGCCTGGACGACGCTGCGGTCGTCGTGCCCCGCGAGCTGCTCGTCAATCACGGCCCGAAGGAGATGAACCGCGTGCCCAAGGTGATCGGTCTGGAGGAATTCGGCCGGCTGTTCCACCACTTCGAGCATTCGGCCTGGCACCTGGAGACCAGGCGCGGTTACGCCTCCGACCGGGAAGACCTCGGCTTCGACGAGTTCCTCGCCACTGGCCAGGCACCGATGGACCTCGACAGCGACTGGTGCCAGAACATCCTCCGGCAGACCCAGGAGGGCAAGTACGTCGGCCGCGTGCGCGTCGTCGACAACCCTCCGACCGACGGGCAGCGATTCCTGCTGTCCTACGCCCGGTGCAACGCCGCCACCGGCGAGGATGTACGGAACCTGTGGCGAGAGGACGCCGAGCGGGCGCATCTGCCCGCTGAGGACTTCTGGATCTTCGACAGCCGCCTCGTTGCCGTCCTCCGCTTCGACGACGAGGACGTCTTCCATGACGTCGAGATCATCACCGAGCCCGCCGAGGTGCTGCGGTACTGCCAGGTCCGCGACGCCGCGGTACACGCGTCCGTGCCCTACGACCAGTTCGTCGCGCAGATCGACACGAAGGAGTAGATCGCCGCCGGTGAGCACGGACTACCAGCAGGCCCGGGAGGCCCTCGGCCGTCGGCTGAGGGAGCTACGCCTGTCCGCCTCTGAGGGCCGACTCACCGGCACCGTGCTCGCCGAGCGGCTGGGCTGGCCGCACTCGAAGGTCTACAAGCTGGAGGGCGGCCGGCAGACCGCGACGAGTGAGGACCTCCACGCCTGGGCCCACGCCGTGGGACAGCCCGAAGTGGTCGGTGAACTGGACGCGCGCCTCAGGGGATTCGAGGCTCACATCCGCTCGTGGAACCGCCAGCTCGCGGCCGGGCACCGGCCCGTACAGGACACGTGGAACGTCGCTGTCGACCGAGCACGCGTCATCCACGCATGGGAAGAGGCTGTCGTCCCGGGCATGCTCCAGACCGCCGACTACGCCCGGCACATCTTCCTTCGGTACGCCGATCTGCAGAGGACGAAGCGCGACACGGAGGAGGCCGTCCGCTCCCGGATGGAACGACAGGCGTGGCTGTATCAGGGCGGCCGACGGTTCCACGCGCTCGTGTGGGAGGCCGCGCTGCACGCGCTCGTGTGCCCGCCGTCTGTCCTCGCCGCCCAGCTGGACCGGCTGGCGGGCCAGGTCGGGATGGACACGATCGAGCTCGGGATCATTCCACTGAGTGCCTCGCTGCGGGTCCCGGCTGCGAACGGGTTCTGGATCCTCGACGGCAGCCTCGTCATCGCCGAGGACTGGCACGCCGAGCTGTGGCTCGACGACGATGCGACCGTGGTCTCCTACCGGCGCGTGTGGGACACCTTGAGCGAGTCGGCGGTCTACGGAGCGGACGCCCAGAACCTCATCAGCCGGGTTCGGCGCACGCTGAACCCGTTCTGACGTTGGCCACGACCTTCCACGACCGTCCGCGCCCGGATCACCGTAAAACGCCCCGGGCCCCCATCGGCCCGGGGCGTTCTCTACGATGTGCGGCGTGAGCAGCCCCGGACAGTGTGCCCCGCGATTCGCCGTACGGCGGTGGCGTGCGTTGTGTGTGCTGGGGCTGTTGGTGGGTCTGCTGGGGATGCACGGGCTGGCGCCCGGTGGTGGTCTCCCCGGGCAGACGCATGCGCAGCCGATGCATGCGCAGCCTTCGCACGCGGACCAGACCCACGAAGGCACTTCCGCGGCACATCACCCGCAGGCCACCTCCTACGGGCACTGCGGTCACGGGCACGTCCAGCACGCCGACGCGACCTGTGCGTCCGGTGCTGTCGGCGGTGGGCCCGTGCTGCCTCTGCTCGTCGCCGATCCGGTGCCCGTCTCCGTACGTGAGGACGTCGTACGGGCGCACACGGTCGCCGATCCGGACGGTGCGCGCGCCCCGCCGTCGCTCTCCGAACTCCAGCTTCTGCGGATATAGACACCCGCTCGCCCCGCGCCGGCGCCGATGCCCGGTGCGGTGCGTCGCCGTGTCCTGAACCCGTTCCAGAAGCAAGCAGAAGCAAGCAGGAGTTCACGCATGACCAGCATCCGTACCCTGACGCGCCGGGCCGCCCTCGTGGTGGTGGCGGGCGTCGCCATGACCGCCCTCACCGCCTGTGGCGGCGACGGCAACGACAGCGGCAGTGGCAGCGGGCACCAGGTGCACGCCTCCTCGTCCGCCGGTGCCGACACCGGGAGCGACACCGCGACCGAGCCCGCGGCCGGACAGCACAACGCCCAGGACGTCTCCTTCGCGCAGGGCATGATCCCGCACCACCGGCAGGCCCTGGAGATGGCGCGACTGGCCGACGGGCGGGCCTCCTCCGGCGCGGTGAAGGACCTCGCGGCCCGGATCGAGAAGGCGCAGGACCCGGAGATCAAGACCATGACCGGCTGGCTGAAGGCCTGGGGCGAGGACGTCCCCGAGCCCGGCGCCGGCATGGACCACTCCGCCGCGGGCCACTCCGGCATGCCGGGGATGATGAGCGACGACGACATGGCCGAGCTGGAGAAGTCCTCGGGCAAGGCCTTCGACGCGAAGTTCCTGGCGCTGATGGTCGAACACCACGAAGGCGCCGTGGAGATGGCCACCGTCGAGAAGAGCAAGGGCCGCTACGGCCCCGCCAAGGCCATGGCCGACGACATCGTCACCGCGCAGAACGCCGAGATCAGCGAGATGAACAAGCTCCTCGGCAAGGGCGGGGACGCGGGCTGACGTCCGAGCCCCCGAGCCGCTATGAGGCTCCGTCGGTCTCCTCCGGCGGAGCCTCCTGCGCGTGCTTCAGCTCCGAGCGGGCCGCCACCCGCTCGGGGCCGGTGAGTTCGGACCAGTAGCGGTGGGTGCTGACGAACACCGCGAGTTCGTGTTCGCGCCGCCGGAGCTTCTCGACCTCCGCCTGTTCGTCGGCGGTCCAGCCGGGGGAGGCGGGGCGTTCCACCTTGCGCCAGCCGTTGTCGTCGCTGAAGCCGTCCAGCGGCTCCACCGACCACGGGAGTCGTTTCAACAGGGCCGACAGCTCGGCCCGGACCTGATGGAGTTCCTCCTGACCGGCGAGGAGGTCACTCGGAAAGTCATAGGTCGTAGCCACGACCCAATGATACGCCTGTTCGAATTGAGCGGACGAGTGTCTTCCCGTGGTTCATGCGAACAGGTGACCGGTCGCTCCGCGTGGTGAGCGGTGTCGCCGAGCCGTCACTACTCGGGCCCGCCCGGCCCCGCGGCCAGTTCGCTCACCACCCGGGCCGTCACCGGAGCCGGTACGCCGTGGTGGTCGGCGGCGCGGAGCAACGCGCCGCCGATGGCGTCCAGTTCCAGGGGCCGGCCCGCCTCGGCGTCGCGCTGCATCGAGGACTTCATCTGCGGCGGGAAGGCGTCGTAGCGGGCGAGGGCCTGGGCCGGGTCCGCCGGGCCGCCGCACGCGCGGCTGATCGCGGCCGTCTCCTCGACCAGTGCCGTCAGTTCGTCGCGGTGGCGGGTGCGGACCTCCCCGAGAGGGACGCCGTGGCGGGTGGTCAGCAGGGCCATCGGGGCGAGGAACGACATCTTCGCCCACAGGGCCGCCGTCTCGTCCTCCAGGACCCGGGTGGCCGGGCCGGCGGCGTTGAAGGTCTCCGCCAGGGCGTCGAGGCGGGCCCGGGGGACGCCCGTGCCCGACAGGTCGATCTCCGCGAAGGGGCTGCCGTGTTCGATGACACCGGGGGCGACCCGGGTCGACTCGACGCGGATGACGGCGGGGGCGACGCGGTCGGCCCGGTAGCGGGCACGCAGGGCCGCCGGGTGTTCGACGCCGTTCAGGAACGGCACGAGGAGGCCGTCGGACAGCGCGGACGCGGGGACGCGCGCCAGGGCGGCGTCGAGGGTGGTGTGCTTGACGGCGATCAGGCAGACGTCGACGGGTTCGCGCAGCAGGGTGTCGGCCTCCACGGGGGCCGTGAAGTCGCCGAAGCGGTCGCTGCGGACCCGGATGCCGTCGGTGCGCAGGGCGTCGGCCGTCTTCTCGCCGGCCAGACAGATCACGCGGTGGCCGGCGCGGGAGAGCAGGGCGGCCAGCAGGCCGCCCACGCCGCCCGGGCCCAGGACGGCCACGGTGAGTTCGTTGCCCATGTCGGGTTCCTCTCGTCGGTCGGCCCCGGGATGGTGGCCGCCTCGCGACGATCATGGCAGGAGCCGCTGTCGCACGGGGCCCGAACGGGTGAGACTGGAGGCATGTGCCGGAGTATCAAGACCCTGCGTCCGCCCGTGCTGCCCGAAGAGGCCACGGCGGAGGACATTCGGGCTGCCGCGTTGCAGTACGTGCGGAAGGTCTCGGGTTTCCGGGCCCCCGCCGCCCACAACCAGGAGGTGTTCGACCGCGCGGTGGAGGCCGTCGCGCAGGCCACGGCCGAGCTGCTGGACGGCCTGGAGGTCCGGGGGGCCGGAGCACGCCGGGCGGGCTGAGAGGCCCGGCTACGAGGCCCGCGGCTCCCTGCGCATCAGGTACGCCGCCCCCGCGCCCGCCGCGAACAGCGCCCCCACCGACACGGCCGTGGCCAGCCAGCTCGTGCCCAGCCAGTGCGCGCCGAAGTAGCCGAGGGCGACGCTGTACACCGCCCAGGTGAGGCCGGCCAGCGCCGACCAGGGGAGGAAGTCGCGGGCGCGGCGGTGGGCGGCGCCCGCGCCGAGGGAGACGACCGAGCGGCCCGCGGGGGCGAAGCGGGCGAGGACGACGAGCGCGCCGCCGCCCCGCGCGAGCGCCGCGCCGAGACGTTCCTGCGCGGTGGTCAGGCGCCGGGACCGGGAGATCGCCCGGTCCAGCCGGTCCCCACCGCGCCAGGCGAGGCGGTAGGCGACCAGGTCACCCAGGACGGAGGCGGTGGCCGCGCACAGGGTCAGCGCCAGGATGTCGGGCACGTCGGTCGCCGAGCCCGCGGCCGCCGCCGTGGCCGCCGTGATCACCAGGACGCCGCTGGGCAGCACCGGCAGGAATACGTCGAGCAGGACGGACAGGGCCACCACCGCGTAGATCCATGGGCTGCCGATCAGCGACCCCACCTGCTCCAGCACCGCAACTCCCCGTGATTCCCCCGTGGGCCAACCGTGCCGCGATGTCGCGGGGGGAGCGGCAGGAGTGGCCATGACAGCCATACAGCGTACGCCCGGGGTGTGACGGGTGGTTCACGGGGGGCTCGTACGTTCGGTACGGAGTGTTCACCTCGTCTCACCTCGTCTCGGCTCGTCCGGGTTGTCACCCGGCTGCCGTGTTCCGGGGAGCGGTCGGTGCGGGCGTCCCGTAGCAACGGAAAGGGGTCGTGACCACGCACAAGGTGAGGAACGGTACACACCATGCTGGCAGGAATATGCGCGAGCGCCGTCGCCACCGCCCTGTTCGCCGGCGGCCCGGGCGGTGACCACGGCTACGCGATGCGGACGGACGCCCGGTTCGCCCCGCCCGGCGCCGCCGAACGGTCGCCGGCGCTGACGTACGACCGGAGCCTCGTCCCCACGGCCTCGTGGATCGAGGTCGGCCAGCACACGGCACGCGGCGGTGCGACGACCGTACGGCTGCGGGTGACCGGGATGAAGCCCGGGCACGCCTACGGCGTCCACGTCCACCGGGAGCCCTGCGGCGCCGATCCCGCGGCCGCCGGCGGGCACTACCAGCACCGGCCGTCGGGCGATCCGCACCACGTCGGTCCGCACAACGAGGTCTGGCTCGACTTCACCGCCGACCGGCACGGCGCGGGCGCGGCGAGCGCCCGGCACGACTGGGGCTTCCGGCGGGGCGAGGCGTCCTCGGTCGTCCTCCACGACGTGCCGGGCGGCGCGGGTGCCCGGGTCGCCTGCTTCACGGTGCCGTTCGGGTGGGCGGCCGCGAGCGGGTAGCGGAAACGCCGAACGGCGCCTCCCACCCAGGTGGGAAGGCGCCGTTCTCCGTCGAAACCGGCCGGGCGGCTCAGGCCGCCACCGGCGTCTGGGCGGACCGCTGTCCCTGCGTCGACGCGCGCTTCGCCAGCAGCCGGTCCAGGCCGAAGGCGCCGGAGCCCGTGAAGATCAGCAGGAACATGGCCCAGCAGTACATGGCCGCGCCCTCGCCGCTGTTCTCGATGGGCCACAGGGCCTGCGGCTGGTGGACCTTGAAGTACGCGTACGCCATGGCACCCGAGGAGATGAACGCCGCGATGCGGGTGCCGAGGCCGAGCAGGACCAGGGTGCCGCCGACGAGTTCGATGACGGCCGCGTACCAGTTCGGCCAGGCGCCGGTCGAGGCGGTGCCGCCCTTGCCGTCCACACCTCCGAGGACGCCGAAGAGCGCGACGGCGCCGTGGCAGGCGAACAACAGGCCGATGACGATCCGGAACAGTCCGAGAGCGTACGGTTGCGCGCCGTTGAGGCGTGCGGTCATGGGGGGTCTCCTTCGGTTGGCCGGCCCGGGCAGGGCCGGTCGGGGACGGAACCGACGAGTAACCCACGTTAGGTGTGCCTAATTGATACTTGCAAGTTCAACATTTGGCCACTGCTTTGCCTCTGGCTGGGATCCGATTCCGGCCCCAGCCGCACGTAGAGCGGCTCTCGCCACCGCGTCCGCGTCCGAAAGGGTGACCGAATCCACACCCGGACGCGCTCCCGCCGCGGTCACCCAGTGGACGCCTTCTGTCGGCACTCCGAACGCGAACCGCCTTGTGTGTGCAACTCCTTGACGGTCAATCAGATGGTACGGGCGCCGGGTCACATCCAACCCCCCTGTTTCGTAACCGTCCACGGAGTGCGGGCGGCACTGCCCGGTCCGCAGCAGCCCGGCGAGCAGTTCGTCGGCGGTGCGGCGCAGGTCGGGTTCGGGCAGCCGGGCCTCTATGAGGGTTCTCACACGGACGGCCGAGCCCGGCACGTCGGGCGAGTACGCCGTCCAGGCCCCCTCCTCGTCCGACACCCGCAACCGCGGCCCGAGCACCGTCACCACACCCGCCTCCACCAGCGCCGCGAGCTCCTCCGTGCGGCGCCGGGGCGGCCCGATGGAGAGGAACGCGTTGAGCGGGGTGTACCAGCGGTCCAGGTGGTCCCGGCGGGAGGCGCCGGCGAGACCGCCGTGGTCGACGATCAGCCGGAGCTCGTTGCGCAGGTCGCGCAGCACGTCGAGGGCCGCCTTCAGCGGGCCGCGCACATTGCCCAGGGCGGCCTGTGCGGCGTCCTGGCGCAGGTACGCCAGCAGCCAGTCGCGCCACTCGCCCGGGTGCGCGAAGTCCTCTCCGGCGTACGGGCACAGGACCCGCTCCCAGGACCAGCGGCCGGAGGCGGGCACGCCGAACTCGTCCAGCAGCGGTGCCTCCCCGGGGTCGCCGTGCGGGACGGCCAGGAAGCGGTCGGCGAACTCCCTCTCCCGCCCGTCCCGTCCCGCCCCGGACGCCGCGGTCCCCGCCCGCAGCAGCGCGGAGTAGTAGACCGTCTCCACCTCCTTCGCCACCAACGGCCATATCTCGGCCCGGAAGTCCGGCGCCTCCCCGGAGTCCGCGCGCTTGCGGAAGCCCGCGATCGCCTCCGGGGTGAGGACCAGCGGGACGTGCCGGCCGTACGGCCCCTTCGCGTTGTCCCCGCGCGCCTGGTACGGCACGCCGCGCCGGGAACCGGCGTAGAGCCGTGGCTCGCGGCCGGAGGGGAGGTAGCGCAGCCCCCGGTCGCCGCGTACGAAACGGCCGCCGCGGCCGGTCGTCAGCAGGGCCGTGTGGTCGAAGAAGTTGAGGCCGAGACCGCGCAGCAGGACCGGTTCGCCCGGGGCTACGGCGGACAGGTCGACGTCGGCCGGGTTGGCGGGCGGGACGTGGCGCAGGCCGTGGCGGGCGGCGTGGCCCGCGAGGCGCCGCTGGACCGGGTCGGCGGTCGCCGGCAGATGGCCCTGGGCGAGGACCACCGCGGACAGGCCGGTCAGCGTGCGGCCGTCGTCGAGGGTGAGGGCCTGGCTGCCGTCGGGCGCGTCCCGCAGCCCCGTGGCGCGCGCCCGGTGCGTCTCGACGCGCACGGCCGCCGGTGCCTCCCGGACGACCTCGGCGAACACCCACTCCAGGTAACGGCCGTAGTCGGCCCGGGTCGGGTACTCGTCCGGGCCCAGCGCGCCGCGCGCCCACTCGTACAGGCTCGGGCCCGGGCGGATCGGGCCCGAGCAGTCCACGCTGTCGTCGGTGAACAGGGTCACCTGGCAGGCCACGGTGTTCATCAGCAGCTCGGACGACTGTGCCGTGCGCCAGACCCGGCCGGGGCCCGGCGGGTCCGGGTCGACGACGTGCACCGTCAGCCGGGCTCCGGGCGGGAGGAGTTCGGGGGCCGAAGCGCACAGGCGTTCCAGGACGCTGGTGCCGCGGGGCCCGGCCCCGACCAGGGCGAGGGAGAACGACCCCGGTTTCCCGGGCGGTGCGCAAGCCTCTGTCGGTGCGGATGCCTCTGCCGGTGCGGATTCCTCGGTCGACGCAGACAAGGGTGGAACTCCAGGGCGTGGGGGGCGCGTGGGTCGGAGGTCCGCCGGTGGGGAAGCGGACGGTCCGCCTCATCATGCCGTCGCCGGGAGCGGGAGTCGGGGCCCGTGGGGAAGGATTGACACTCGCTGTGGCATGCGTCACTGGCATCACAGGCCACAGCGGCAACAAACGGGCGGTACGGGTGGGTTACGGGGCAAGCTCGGAGTCCAGGAGCGTCGTCAGACGCGGGCCCGTGCCCTGCCGCGCTTTCGCCTGCTCCAGTCGCAGCCGGGCCGAACGGCCGCGCAGGGTCAGGGTCATGAGCTGGTTGCCGAACCAGGGGCCGCCCGTCTTGCGCCAGCCGACCGGCGGACGGGAGAGGCGGCCGTGCCGGGCGAGACAGCGGCCGAAGCCGCGCGCCACCGCGCTCCAGCCGACCCGGAAGGCCAGCCGGATCGACAGGGGCACGGAGTTGTGGACGGGGGAGCAGACGAGCTGCACCACCCGGGCGTCGGGGCCGGAGCCCGCCCAGGAGGGCTCGGCGACATAGGCGTGGTGCACGTCCCCGGACAGCACGCACACCGTCGCCGGGGCGTCCCTCCCGGAGCCCGCCTCGGCGATCAGCTCCGCCAGCCCGGCGAAGGACTCGGGGAACGCCGACCAGTGCTCCAGGTCGGCGGCCCGCCGCACCTTCTCGCTCAACCGCGCCCAGCGGGCGCCCCGTTCGCCGCGGCACAGTGCCGCGTTCCACCCCTCGGCGTCGTGCACCAGGTGCGGCAGCAGCCAGGGCAGTGAGGTGCCGAGGAGGAGGTGGTCGTACGTCTCGGGCGTGTCCAGCACTTGCTCGCGCAGCCAGGCGTCCTCGCCCGGGTCGAGCATCGCGCGGGCCTTCTCGTCCAGGACGCGGGCCGCGCGGCTGTCCACCATCACCAGCCGGACGCGGCCGAAGTCGCGCCGGTAGCTCCAGCGGGCCGTGGCCGGGTCGGCATCGGCCCGGGCGGCGAAGGCGCGCAGCACGTCGGTGCCGTCGGGGAGCGCGCGGACCTGCTCGTAGACCGGGTCGGCCGCCAGTTCCTCCAGGGAGAGGTTCCCCAGGTGCTGGTGGACCCAGTACGACATCAGGCCGCTCAGCAGCCGCTCCCGCCACCAGTCGGTGGCCCGCATGTCGGCGAGCCAGGCGGCGGAGGTGTTCCAGTCGTCGATGACGTCGTGGTCGTCGAAGATCATGAAGCTGGGCACGGTGGACAGCAGCCAGCGGATGCGCGGGTCGAGCCACGACTCGTAGTAGAGGTGGGTGTACTCCTCGTAGTCCGCGACCCCGCTGCCCGGCGGTTCGCCCAGGTCGCGGCGGGCCGCCAGCCAGCGCTGGGTGGTGTCGGAGGTCTCGTCGGCGTACACCTGGTCGCCGAGCAGCAGCAGGACGTGCGGCCGCTCGCCCTCGGGGTCGGCGGCGAGGCGGGTGGCCAGCGCGTCGAGGGCGTCCGGGCCGACGGGGTCGTGCCCGCCCGCAGGCGGGGCGGCCCAGCGGCAGGAGCCGAAGGCGACCCGGAGGGCGCCCTCCGGGCCCGGCGCGTGGATCGCCGAGGGCGGGAAGGGGGATTCGGGCGGCGGCCACACCCGGGCGCCGTCGAGGAAGACCTCGTACGGCGTGGTCGTACCGGCCGTGAGGCCGGTCACCGGGACGAGCGCGTAGTGGTGGCCCGCGACCTGGAAGGTCCGGGCCGTGCCGCCCGCGCCGTCGGCGCAGCGCACCTCGGCGGCGCACGGACGGCTCGTCTCGACCCATACGGTCGCGGACGAGCCGTCGGTGTACCTCAGCAGTGGTCCGAGGCGCAGTCCCGCCATGGCGATCCCCTCTCCGTCGCCCCGTACGGTACGGAACGACGGAGGTCAGCGGGGAGGTTCCGACACGAAAGCAGCGCGTGTCAGCAGCTCGCGAGGTAGTTCTGCAGCGCGGACTTCTCGGCCGGGTCGACCGAGAGGTCGTAGTAGTACTTCACCTGGACCCAGGCGCGGACGTACGTGCAGCGGTACGCCGTCCGGGAGGGCATCCAGGTGGCCGGGTCCTGGTCGCCCTTGGCCTGGTTGACGTTGTCGGTGACCGCGATGAGCTGCGGGCGGGTCAAGTCGTTGGCGAAGGACTGCCGGCGGGAGGTGGTCCAGCTGTCGGCGCCGGAGTCCCAGGCCTCTGCCAGCGGGACCAGGTGGTCGATGTCGACGTCGGAGGCGGCGGACCAGGTGGCGCCGTCGTAGGGCGAGTACCAGCTGCCGCTGGTGGCGGCGCAGGAGGAGTCCTGGACGACGTTGGTGCCGTCGCGCTTGAGGACGACCTCGCGGGTGTTGCAGGTGCCGGACTGGGTGATCCAGTGCGGGAAGAGGTCGCGGTTGTAGCCGGTGCGGTCCTCGGTGGCCACGGTGAGCGTGGCGAGGTAGGAGCGGGCGGTGGCGCCGCTGACCGGGGTGGGGAGGGCGGCGGAGGCCGTGGGGGCGTTGAAGAGGGCCACGGAGGATATGAGCGCGGTGGCGGCCGCGGCCACACTGAGCCGTCGACGCGCGTAGAACCTGGGCATGCGAACTCCCTGGGGAGAGGGGGGTGTTGGCGAGCGAGCGAGGGGAATGCTCGCGGTGCCGTGTTGCGCACAGGTGTGCGCCCGGTGAGAAGTTAATGACGCGTTCATGACATGACAAGGTTCGGGCGGAAACTTTTCACGCCAGGGGCGTCGCGTACCATGGACGGCGCAGAAGGGGAGTAGCTCTTCGCCGGACCGTCGACATACTGCTCAGCCCGCCTGAGCCGGCGCCCGGAGGCAGGCCTTTCCCAGGCCCGCCAGCGAGACCTTCGGCAAGCAGTGCACGCCCGTGCCGTACGGCACGGGCGCCGAGTGTGCTGCCGTGCCGAGGTGTCGCGTCGAAAATTTTCGACAGGCTCAGCACTCTCGGTGGGGCAGCCCCGACCGATTGAGGAACCCTTGATCAGCCTGACCGTGACGGCCGTCGTCTTCGGCGTCGTCTTCCTCGCCGAACTGCCCGACAAGACCGCCCTGGCGGGCCTCGTCCTCGGCACCCGCTACCGCGCCTCCTACGTCTTCGCCGGCGTCGCCGCCGCCTTCGCGCTGCACGTCGCGCTCGCCGTCGCGGCCGGCAGTGTGCTGACGCTGCTGCCGCAGCAGATCGTGCACGCGCTGACCGGCGTGCTCTTCCTCGGCGGGGCCGCGATGCTGCTGCTGAAGAAGGGCGAGGACGAGGAGGAGATCCGCAAGCCGGAGAACCAGTCCTTCTGGAAGGTCTCGGGCGCGGGCTTCATGCTCATCCTGGTCGCCGAGTTCGGCGACCTCACGCAGATCATGACCGCGAACCTGGCCGCCCGCTACGACGACCCGCTCTCCGTGGGCCTCGGTGCGGTGCTGGCGCTGTGGGCGGTGGCCGGGCTCGGCATCGTCGGCGGAAAGGCGCTGATGAAGAAGGTGCCGCTGCGGCTGATCACGCAGATCGCGGCGCTGGTGATGCTGGCTCTCGGGGTGTGGAGCCTGTGGGAGGCCGTGACCGGCTGAGCTGAACAGTGGGTGAACGCCGGCAGGGGGCCCCTGGCGCGATGGCGGGATTGTTTTGTACCGTGGGGGAACAAAGTGGCCTCCGCCCGTTTTCCCTGACCGGCGGGCGGGGCCGCCTTGTCCCTCCGGGGGCCCTCTCGTGCCCCTCCCCGCGCCCTGAGCCTTGGAGCTGCCGATGACGGCCACCGCCGTGCTCACCGCCCGCGCCCTCCTGCTGGACATGGACGGCACCCTCGTCAACTCCGACGCCTCGGTCGAACGCGTCTGGCGGCGCTGGGCCGAGCGCCACGGACTCGACGGGGACGAGGTCATGAAGGTCGTCCACGGGCGGCAGGGCTACGCGTCGATGGCGCTGCTGCTGCCCGACCGGCCCATGGAGCAGAACCACGCCGACAACGCCCGGATGCTCGCCGAGGAGACGGCCGACACGGACGGTGTCGTCGCGATCCCCGGGGCGCCGGAGTTCCTGGCCTCCCTGCGCGGGTTGCCGCACGCCCTCGTGACCTCCGCCGACGTGCCGCTCTCGACGGCCCGGATGGCGGCCGCCGGGCTGGACCTGCCCGAGGTGCGGGTGACCGCGGAATCCGTCGGGGCGAGCAAGCCCGACCCGGAGGGCTTCCTGAAGGGCGCCGCCGAGCTGGGGGTCGCCCCCGCGGACTGTGTGGTGTTCGAGGACTCCGGCGCCGGGATAGCGGCCGGGCGGGCCGCCGGGATGACGGTGGTCGGCATCGGGCCCCGGGCCGCGGTCCACGAACCGGACGTCGTGGTGGAGGACCTCACGCAGGTGCGTGTGGAGGCTGCCGGGGACGGGACGATCCGCCTCCACGTCGGTTGAGGGGCCGGGCGTATCGGTTGAGGGCCGGGCGTATCGGTTGAGGCGCCGGGCACGCCGGTTGAGGGCCGGGCGCTCCGGTTGAGAGGCCCGACGCATCGGTTGAGAGGCCGGGCACTCCGGATGAGAGGCCGGGTGCATCGGTTGAGAGACCGGGCGTTCCGGTTGAGAGGCGAGGCGTTCCGGTTGAGAGACCGGGCGCGCATCGGCCGACGGGGCGGGGGCTCTCGTGTCCCCGTCAGCCGACGCGGGCGGCGATGACGCGCGCGCAGTCCAGGGACTCGGTGTGCGTCGTGTCCACCTCCAGGTCGTATTCCACGCCCTCGTGGACGACTCGGGCCTGTGACGCGGCCATGCCCTGCACCCGGTCTCCCCGGGCGATCTCACGCCCCGCGGCGACCGCGCCGTCGCACCGGACGCCCACCCACAGCACGCCGAGCCCGGCCAGGGCCCGCTGCCACCGCTGCCGGGACGACGGTCCGCCGAGGAAGACGTCGTCGACGATGACCCTGGCGCCGGCCCGGGCCATGGCGGCGACGCCCTCCGCCCAGGCCGCGTCCAGGGCGCGGAACTCCGGCCCCACGCTCACGCCGCCGTCCGCTTCGAACACGATCCCGGCGTCCGAGTCCCGCAGCTTCGCGGGCAGCGCGTCGACGAAGTCGTCCACGCCGAAGGCCAGCCACGGATCGGGCAGGATCTCCTGGAGGCACCGCACGATCCCGGACTTGCCCGAGCTCGATCCGCCGTTGAGCACGATCACTTGAGTGGTCACGGCGTCACAGTAGGGCGGACGGGCCGGTCATGGCTTCCGGGTTTCCGACTCCAGCCTCTGCCGGGTCTCCCGGTCGTAGACGCCGAGGTCGTCGGTCCGGACGCCGCGTGACCACTGGTACGTACGGACCGCTTCCTCCAGGCGGTCGTCGAAGGAGCCGTCGGCCTCCTCGTCGTAGAGGTACACCTGCCGCAACCGCTGCTGGAGTTCGGCGACCTGCGGGCCCCGGTCGCCGCGGCGCAGAACGGCGGGAGCGTCGTTCTGGCGGTCGTCCGGGGACGTCTGGCCGGGGGTGCTCGCCGAGGCGGACGGCGGCGGTGCGGAGGGGCCGGCCGACCGGGACGGGCTCGGCGAGGCGCTCGGCGTGGACGGCGAGGGGGACGGCGACGCGCTCTCCGTGCGCGACGGCGCCGGGGCCGGTGCGGCCGGGGCCGGTGGCGGGGTCGACGCGCTCGCCTCCGGCGCAGTGGGCGCCGCGCTGCTCGACGGGGCGTCCGGCACGCTCGCCCTGATGTCGTCCGGCAGCGCGGTGTCCCGGGACGGGCTCTCGTAGGAGAACAGCCCGCTCGCGTACCCCGCCGCCGTGACGACCGCCGCGCACGCCCCGACGGCGGCGAGGAGGACCGCACGGCGCCGCCGGCCCGGCTTCGGCCCGGGCTCGCCCGTCTCCTCCGTACGCCGGTCCGGTCCACCGCCGTCGAACAGCCGCAGATCCGTGACGCTCGGCTCGGCCGCGCCGGGCACCAGGGGCGCCGGAATCACCGAGGTGGCCGCAGTGGCGGGGGTGGCCGGGGCGGCCGGCAGCACAGTGGTCGCGTCCGGGTCGACGGGACGCAGAGGCATGGTGGCGTCGGCGGGGGCGGGCGGCTGGCCGGTGTTTCCCGGGGGCGGGGCCTGTGAGGGGGCTTGTGCCTCCGCAGGCGTTGTGTGGGGGTCGCGCGAGGTGGGGCCGGTCGCCCGCGTGGGCTGCTGGGCGCTCTCCCGGGGCGCGGCCGGGGCGCCCCCGGGCACCTGGCCCGGGGTTCCTTCCGCTGTCGGCGGGGGCGCGGCCCCCTCCGTCCGTAACCGTGGCCGCGCGTCCGACTCGGCGCCGGAGGCGTCCGCGTCCGGGTGCGAACCCCGCGCACCCGGCCCGGAGGGCGCCGCGGTGGCGTCGAACTCCACGTACGGGCGGATCCGCAGCGGGTCGAAGTCCTCCGCTGCCGCCGCCTCGGCCGTGCGGGCGTCGCGCAGGGCCTCGGCGGCGCGGTGGGTGCAGGCGCAGGAGGGCGTGCTGTCCGGGCGTCTGGGCGCGCCGCACTCCGGGCACGGGTGACCGTTCGGCGGTTCCACGCGTTCCTCCCTCCCCTCGCGTACTCCCCCTCGCGAACTCCAGAGATTATCCAGATCTCCTCCACAGCGCGTTCGACGAGCCCCCGGAACCACCGCTTCCAAAAGGGCTCGGCGGGCCATAACAGGTCACAGCGGTCACGATGGAAAATGTCACAGACCCTCGGGAGGTCGCATGGCCGGTGACGCGCACGCCACGAGCACGACGTCCCAGGGCGTCGCAGCCCAGGAGCAGGTGCCCGGGAACGTGCTGGTCTCCATCGGCGCGCTGCTCCTCGGCATGCTGCTCGCCGCCCTCGACCAGACCATCGTGTCGACCGCGCTGCCCACCATCGTCAGCGACCTCGGCGGCATGGATCACCTGTCCTGGGTGGTCACCGCCTACCTCCTGGCGGCGACCGCCGCGACCCCGCTGTGGGGGAAACTCGGCGACCAGTACGGGCGCAAGAGGCTGTTCCAGACCGCCATCGTGATCTTCCTGGCCGGTTCCGCGCTGTGCGGCGCGGCGCAGGACATGAGCCAGCTGATCGCCTTCCGGGCCGTGCAGGGCCTCGGCGGCGGCGGGCTGATGGTGCTGTCCATGGCGATCGTCGGCGACCTGGTGCCGCCCCGCGAACGCGGCCGCTACCAGGGGCTGTTCGGTGCCGTCTTCGGCGCCACGAGTGTGCTCGGACCCCTGCTCGGCGGGCTGTTCACCCAGCATGTGAGCTGGCGCTGGGTGTTCTACGTCAACCTGCCGGTCGGGATCGTCGCGCTCGCCGTGATCGCCACCGTGCTGCGCCTGCCGCGCAAGGGGCAGCGGCACGTCATCGACTACCTCGGCACCTTCCTCATCGCCGCCGTCGCCACCTGCCTGGTGCTGGTCGCCTCGCTCGGCGGGACGACCTGGGGCTGGGGCTCGCCGCAGATCATCGGGCTCGCCGTCCTGGGCGTCGTCCTCGCCGTGGCCTTCGTCGCCGTCGAGCGGCGGGCCGCCGAGCCCGTGCTGCCGCTGAAGCTCTTCCGCGTGCGCACCTTCACCCTGGCCGCGGTGATCAGTTTCGTCGTCGGCTTCGCCATGTTCGGCGCGATGACCTACCTGCCGACCTTCCTCCAGGTCGTGCAAGGCGTCAGCCCGACCATGTCCGGCGTGCACATGCTGCCCATGGTGGTGGGCCTGCTGCTGGCCTCGACGGCCTCCGGGCAGATCGTCAGCCGCACCGGCCGCTGGAAGGTCTTCCCGATCGCCGGCACGGGCGTCACCACGCTCGGGCTGCTCCTCCTCCACCAGCTCGACGAGCACAGCTCCACCGCCGAGCTGAGCGGCTTCTTCTTCGTCTTCGGACTCGGCCTCGGCCTGGTGATGCAGGTCCTCGTGCTCATCGTGCAGAACGCCGTCCCGTACGAGGACCTGGGCGTCGCCACCTCCGGCGCGACCTTCTTCCGCTCCATCGGCGCCTCGTTCGGCGTCGCCGTCTTCGGCACGGTCTTCGCGAACCGGCTCGGCGACCAGCTCACGGACGCCTTCCGGGGTGCCCCGCTGCCGCCCGGCGTCTCCGTGGCCGCGCTGGAGGCCGACCCGCGCGGCATCGCCGCCCTGCCGCCCGGACTGCGCCCGCCGGCCCTGCACGCCTACGCCGTCTCCATCACGGACGTCTTCCTGTACGCCGCCCCCGTCGCGCTGCTCGGATTCGTCCTGGCCTGGTTCCTCAAGGAGGACCGGCTGCGCGGCTCGGTCACCGCGCCCGACGGCACGCAGACCCTCGCCAGCAACCCCGTCGAGCGGTCCTCGTACGACGAGGTGTGCCGTGCCCTGTCGGTGCTGGGCACCCGCGCGGGCCGGCGTGAGATCTACCGCGAGATCACCGCCCGGGCGGGCTACGACCTGCTGCCCGCGGCGAGCTGGCTGCTGCTGCGGATCCGCAGGTACGGCTCGGTGGAGCCGGGCGTGCTGGCCGACCGCATGCCCGTGCCGCTGACCGTGATCATGGAGGCCGCCCGGCAGGTCGAGGAGCGGCGGCTCGCCGTGCGCGTGGGCCTCGACCTGGTGCTGACCGACCACGGACGCGAGGTCGCCGAGCGGCTGGCGCGGGCCCGCGAGGAGTCCCTCGCCGCGCTGCTCGGCGACTGGTGGGGCCCGGACCGGCCGACCGACCTCGTGCGGCTCGTGCGGGAGCTGAACGGCGAACTGTGCGGGTCGCGGCGCGAGCGGCCGCAGGAGGCGCGGCCGGCGGGCCAGGCGGTCTGAGCTCAGTCGAGGCGCTTGCTGAACCAGTGATCGGCGTACGGGTCGTCGTTGTACGGTTCGGTCTCCCGGTAGCCGAGCCGGGCGTACAGGGCGCGGGCCTCGACGAGGTCGCCGCGGGTGTCGAGGATCATCCGGGTGGCGCCGAGCGCGCGGGCGGCGTCCTCGGCGGCCCCGACGAGCAGCGGGGCACCGCCCTTGCCGCGCAGCGGCTCGCGCAGGAACACCCGGGTGAGCTCGGCGGTCGCGCCGTCCAGCAGCCGTACGCCCGCCGTGCCGGCCGGCTCGCCGCCGTACCGGGCGACCAGCAACCGCCCGCGCGGCGGCGCGAGGTCCGCGCCGGGCTGGGCGGCGATCTCCCGCTCCAGCTCGTCCGGGTCGGTCCGGCGCCCCTCGTGCAGCAGGTACCAGCGGTCGCTGACCTCGGTGTAGTACGCCCGCCACAGGGCGGCGGCGACGGGGGAGTCGTACGGTTCCGGGGCCACGGTCCAGGTCATGACCGGCATTCTCCGCAGGCGCCGTACCCGGTCCGCAACCGGTTATCCCGGGGATGCGCGCGCCGCGGGCCGGGCCCGGGTGCCGTTTGGCGGCCTGCTTCCGGGCTACCCGACCGGCGAACCGGCTCGCGAGGAGAGCCGGTTGGGCCGAGAACCCGGAAGGCATTCATGTCCACTGGCCTGATCATTGCTCTGATCGTGATCGCGGCGGTCGTCGTCATCATCGCGGCCGCCATGACCCTGCGCGCCCGAGGGGCTCGGCGCGGCCCGAGCCTGAAGCGGCGCTTCGGACCCGAGTACGACCTGGCCGTCGCCCGGCACGACGGTGACACCAAGGCCGCCGAGCGCGAACTCGCCGAGCGCGTGGAGCGCCACGGCGACCTGCGCGAACGAGCGCTGGAGCCGGCGCAGCGCGAGCAGTACGAGGCGCGCTGGACGGCCGCCCAGGAGCGGTTCGTCGACTCGCCGCGGGAGGCGGTCGCCGAGGCGGACCGGCTGCTCGCCGAGCTGGCCGGCGCCCGGGGCTTCCCGGACGGCGGGCAGTACGAGGAGCAGCTCGCGGCGCTGTCCGTGCACCACGCCCACCACGTGGACGGCTACCGGCGCGTGCACCGCGCGGCGCACCTGCGCGCGGACGACGCCCGGGACGGCGGCACCGGTACGGAAGACATGCGTGAGGCCATGGTGGCGGCCCGCGCCCTGTTCGAGGAGCTGGTGCGGCCGGCCCGCCACGACGGCGGCGGCCACGTCGCCGGCCCGCACCTGGGCGGACGCCATGAGGGCGGACGGCACAAGGCCGGGCTGAGCGGCGGCCGCAAGGCTCCGGCCGCTCGCGGCGGGCACCTGCCGTGGGCCATGCACCGACGTCAGGCGAAGGAGAGTTGAGGCGATGACCGACATGACCCGACCGCCGGGCGACGACGCGCCGGCCGCCCCCGACGCCCGCGGTGAGACCGCCCTGGGCACCGGCCACGGCACGGACCGCGCCACCGGCGCCCGCACCCCCTCCGTCGCCGAGGAGGACCGGCTCGCGACGGCCGGCACCCCTCCCACCGGCGACCGCACCGGACCGCGTGAGGCAGGCTCCCCGGGGGGCGCCCGGTCCCACCTCCTGCCGCACGACGAGTCCGACAAGCTCGGCTCGCAGCTGCACCACGCGGTCGCCGGGTTCGTCGACGGACCCCGGGCCGCCGTCGAGGAGGCCGACCACGTGCTGGAGGAGATCGCGGCCCGCTTCACCGAGGCCGTGACCCAGCGCCGCCGCACCCTGCGGCACTCCTGGCAGTCGGTCGAGGGCGGCGAGGGCAAGCCCGTGTCGTCCGCCGACACCGAGCAACTGCGGCTGGCCCTGAAGGACTACCGCGAACTGGCGGAACGACTGCTACACGTCTGACCCGGGTACAGAGCCCGGTCCCCGATCCGCCCGGCGCTCCCGCCACTGCCGTACGACGTCCTCGACGTCGTACGGCTTCCTGCCCAGCGGGGGGCCGGGCGGCGGTTTGAACATCATCGCGCGGATCTTGTCGTTGATCTCCCCGATGATCTTCCGGACGATCCGCTCCGAGGGGGCCGCGAGGGCCGCCGGCAGCGCGTCATCGGCCTCCTTGCGCAGCGCCAGCGCCGGCGGGAGCACCGAGAAGCCCTCGCGGGCCATCTTCCGCTTCACCCACCACAGTTCGTCGTACGTGCTCTCGACGTCGGGCGGGAGCGGCCGGCCCGCCCCGGGCAGCCGTTCGAACTCTCCGCGCGCCTCCGCGTCACGGATCTGTTTGTCGACCCAGGACTCGAATTCCACGCCGGGTGGCTTTCGCTCGGTCATGAGGCCATTGTGCCGGACACCGCGCAGCCGGGCGTTCTATCATGCGGCGGGCTCGCAGGCCCGTTCAGGACGTCTCAGGAGGAGCGCACGTGCTCGAACTCACCATGGCCGCCGTGTCCGCGGCGGAGGAGGGTGCCACGGCCGGCATGCTCATGGCCGACGCGCCCAGCGAGCCGGGTGCCGTGCTGCGGGTGGGCCGTGACAAGTCGGTGTGCCGGCTCAGCACGCCGGACGACTGGCTGTTCGTGTCCCGCGTCCACCTGGAGTTCCTCTGCGGGCCCGACGGGACCTGGCAGCTCACCTGGCTGCGCGGCTCCCAGCCCGACCCGTCCTCCGAAGTCAGCCTGACGGTCGGGGAGTACGCCCAGCCCCTCGCCTACGGCGGGACCGTCCCGCTGCCCAGGGGCGGCAGCGGCGAGATCATCGTCCAGGACCGCACCGCCCCGCGCAGCGTCAACGTGGGCTTCTACCACGAGGTGTGACCGCCGGTGCCGGGCGGCCCGGCGTCACGCCAGCACCCGCGCGAGCGCGAAACCGTCGTACCCCTTCGTGCCGACCGTCTGGATCGCCGTGCCGCTCAACCTCGGGTGGCTGCCGATCAGTTCGATCGCGGCGCGGGTGCCCACCACGTCCGGGGCGGTGCTGTCCGCGTCGGTCACCCGGCCGCCGCGGACCACGTTGTCGAGGACGATCAGACTGCCCGTGCTGGTCAGCTTGACGGCCCAGTCCACGTAGTGCGGGTTGTTCGCCTTGTCGGCGTCGATGAAGACCAGGTCGAACGGCGGCGGGTTCTCGTCGGCCAGCTGGGGCAGCGACTCCAGGGCCGGGCCGACCCGGACCTCGACGAGCTTGTCGAGGCCGGCCCGGGCGATGTTGCGGACGGCGACCTCGGCGTGCTTGGGGTCGTACTCCAGGGAGATCAGCCGCCCGTCGGCGGGCAGGGCGCGGCCCAGCCAGATGGTGCTGTAGCCGCCGAGCGTGCCGATCTCCAGGATGTGGCGGGCGCCCTGGATCTGGGCCAGGAGCTGGAGGAGCTTGCCCTGGTTCGCCGCGACGCTGATGTGCGGGAGCCCGGCGGCGTCGCTGTCGCGCAGGGCTGCCGCCAGGGCTTCGTCGTCCGGGGCGAGGTGGGCGGTGAAGTAGGCGTCGACCTCGTCCCAGACGTGCGACTCGCTCATGCGGCTGCCTTTCTGTGCCTAGTTAGGGATGCTAACCAGCAGGCCAACGAGTGTGAGCGGGCCGGGGTTCCGCACGGGCGGCCGGGAGACGGCCGGAAGACCGCGTTCCGTCCGGCGCCCACTGTCGGAACCTCGCGGTCGGAACCTCGCGGTCGGAACCTCGCGGTCGGGACCTCGCGGTCGGGACCTCGCGGTCGGGACCTCGCGGTCGGGACCTCCGGTTGGGACCTCGCGGTCGGGACCTCCGGTTGGGACCTCGCGGTCGGGACCTCCGGTTGGGACCTCCGGTCGGCGCCTCTCGGGCGGGACCTGCCCCGGCACCTTCCGGTCGGCACCTTCCGGTCATGCCGGACGTGCGGAGCGGGTCCGCGGCGCTCGGTCTCCGCCCGACGGCCTGCCGTGCGGGCAGGGCCGCAGCGGCCCGCGGGGCCGGGGGCCGCAGCTGCCCGGCGCGGGTTGCTTCCCGGTCCACGGGGGCCGGAAGTCGTCCTCGGCCCGCTACGGGGGCTTGGTCGGTGTCCGCAGAGTCGCGAGTCGCGTCGTTCGCCCGGAGGGCGGGCGTGCGGGCAGGGCCGCAGCGGCCTGCGGGGCCGGGGGCCGCAGCTGCCCGGCGCGGGTTGCTTCCCGGTCCACGGGGGCCGGAAGTCGTCCTCGGCCCGCTACGGGGGCTTGGTCGGTGTCCGCAGAGTCGCGAGTCGCGTCGTTCGCCCGGAGGGCGGGCACTGCGGCGTCAGGGGTCCCCCTGCCCGAGCGAAGCCGAGAGCTTGGGGAGCGTGCTCTCGGGGCCGGGCGGACGCCCCCAAGAGCTTGGGCGAGCGGGCCGGGCGCGACTTCGCTGACACCCCTGGCGGGCTCAGTGCTCCCGCGCCGCCACCGACGGGGCCGAGCCGGGCAGCGGGCGGCCCGCCGACTCCGCCATGCGCCACACCGCGAAACCGCCGATCACGGCCGCGGCCATCATGTAGTACGCGGGCATCATCATGTTCCCGGTCGCGCCGATCAGCGCCGTGACCACCAGCGGGGTCGTGCCGCCGAAGAGGGACACGGAGACGTTGAAGCCGATGGACAGCGAGCCGTAGCGGACGCGCGTCGGGAACAGCGCCGGGAGCGCCGAGGGCATCGCCGCCGTGAAGCACACCAGCAGCAGGCCGAGCGCGCCCATGCCGAGCGCGACCGCGAGCAGGCTGCCCTCGCGGATCAGCAGCAGGGCGGGGACGGACAGCAGCAGGAAGCCCGCGCAGCCGGTGGCGATCACCGGGCGGCGGCCGACCCGGTCGGTCAGCGCGCCGACGAAGGGCTGGGCGATCATCATCACGGCCATCACACCGAGGACCACGAGCAGCCCGTGCGTCTCGTCGTAGTGGAGCTCGCTGGTCAGGTAGCTCGGCATGTACGACAGCAGCATGTAGTCGGTGACGTTGAAGACCAGCACCAGGCCGACGCAGAGCAGCAGCGCGCGCCACTGGCCGGTGACCATCTCGCGCAGCGGCACCTTGGGCCGGTTGGTCTCGGCCTTCTCGACCTCGGCCGCGAACGCCGGGGTCTCCTCCAGGCGCATGCGCAGGTAGAGGCCGATGATGCCCATCGGGCCCGCGATCAGGAACGGGATGCGCCAGCCCCAGGAGGTGAGGTCGTCGGCGGAGAGCAGGGCGGTCATCAGGGTGACCAGGCCCGCGCCGCCGATGTAGCCGGCGAGGGTGCCGAACTCCAGCCAGCTGCCGAGGAAGCCGCGCCGCTTGTCGGGGGCGTACTCGGCGATGAAGGTCGAGGCACCGGCGTACTCGCCGCCGGTGGAGAAGCCCTGCACGAGGCGGGCCACGAGGAGCAGGATCGGCGCGCCGACACCGATCGTCGCGTACGACGGGATCAGGCCGATCGCGAAGGTGCCCGCGGCCATCATGATCATGGTGAGGGCGAGGACCTTCTGGCGTCCGACGCGGTCGCCGAGCGGGCCGAAGACCATGCCGCCGAGGGGACGGACCAGGAAGGCCGCGGCGAAGGCGCCGAACGTGGACAGCAGCTGCGCGGTGGGGTTGCCCGAGGGGAAGAAGACCTTGCCCAGCGTGACGGCGATGTAGCTGTAGACACCGAAGTCGAACCATTCCATCGCGTTGCCCAGCGCGGCCGCCTTCACGGCGCGCTTGACCAGCGCGGGGTCGGTGACGGTGGTGTCCGGGGCCTTCGCTGTGCGGCTCTTCATGACGGACGCGGGAGCGACGACTGAGGCAGTCGACAAGACTCGCTCGCCTACCTTTCGACGGGGACAGGGACGCGGTCCCGCGCGGCGGCGCTGTCGTACGGGCCGAAAAAGCGACGATAGGCGGACATGTGCCCCTTACGGGCGGTATGCCTTTCGTTGCACAGGGCACGTAAATCGTGGCTGTGCTGGGATTTCTGCCCGATCGCAAACAGTTCCCACGGGATCTTGATGTGATCCTTCTCGCGTCGACGACAGGCGACCGGGCACCCCGCGCACTATCGTCATCCGGACAAAAGGAGGACGGACGTCAGGTGAACCGGGGGTAGCCCGCGTCTTCCTCGCCGGAGGCAACCAATGGGGCGGGAGGCCGACGGGGTGTGACGAACGCGGATCACGGGGGACGACCGGCGGAAGCATTCGGAGCGACGGCCGTCGGCGGGGCCCAGGCGCGCCTGCGCGTGGCCCGCCTCGGCCTCTGGCTGATCGCGGCCCTCCTCGCGGTACGGCAGGTGGCCGTCGTCCTCGGCACTCCGCGCGGAGAGCGCCTGACCGACCTGGAGACCTGGGTCGGGCCCAACGGCGTCCTGCACGTGACCGGCTCCCTGTACGACTCGACCCGCTTCACCGGCACCCCCTTCGGCGGCCTCGTCCTCAAACCCCTCACCCGTTCGGCCGAACAGGCCCTCGGCTGGGGCTGGACCTTCGGCACCCTGCTGCTGGTCGTGGCCCTCGGGCTGATCGCCGCCCGCGCCCTGCCCCAGCCGGTCAGCCGCCGCACCGCCCTGCTGGCCGCCCCGGTCGCCATCAGCCTGCTGATGCTGTCCCTGCCCGTCCGCAACACCCTGTGGCTGGGCCAGACCAGCATCATCCCGGTCCTGCTCGTCCTGCTGGGCTGCTTCGTCGCCCACGGCCAGCGGACCAGCGGCCTGCTCATCGGCGTCGCGGCGGCGCTCCAGCCCACCCTGCTGCTGTTCACGCCCCTGCTGTGGTTCACCGGCCGCAGACGCGCCGCGCTCTCCACCGGCGTCACCTTCGCCGCCTGCACCGGGCTCGCCTGGGCGGCGATGCCGCACGACTCCCACCGCTACTGGGTCCACCACATGGCCGGCGTCGGCCTCGGCGGCCGGGCCGACGACCTCGCCAACCAGTCCCTGCACGGCGCCCTGCTCCGGCTCGGCCTGAACGGGCCCCTGGAGGTCGCCCTCTTCCTGTCGCTCGGCGCGGCCGTCGCCGTCCTCGCCCTGCGCCGCGCCGTCCGCTGCTTCCGCGACGGCCAGCTGCTGCTCGCCGTCGCCATCACCGGCTGCGCCGCGATCGTCGTCTCGCCCACGGCCTGGCAGCACCAGCTGCTGTGGGTGCTGCTCGCCGTGGTGGGCCGGGCCGGCCGGCGCGCCTCCGACCGGTACGTGTGGCCGGTCGCCGTCGTCCTGGTCATGACCCTGCCCGCCAGGATGCTGCTGCCCGACATGGAGTCGCTGGACCCGCTGCGCACCAACCTCGTCCTGGTCGCCGCGCTCGCCGCCGCCACGGCCGTGCCGTTCCTGTCCCGCACCTCGCCGTACTACCGGCAGCCGATCCCCACCGAGTACGCCCCCGCCGTCCCGGCCCGCTTCCGGCACGTACCGCTCGTGCCCTTCCTGCGCCGGGTCCTCACCAGGCCCAACCTCCTCCTGGAACTCCTCCTCATCCGGGTCACCTACGCCGCCTACTCCCAGGTCCGGCTCGCCGCCACCGGCGGCAGCAACTCGGCCGGGCGGGCCGAGGCCGAGGAGCACGGCATGCAGGTCCTCGACCTGGAACGCGCCCTGCGCATCGACATCGAGCACTGGGCCAACCACACCGTCGTGCGGATCGACTGGCTGCGGGACTTCTTCGACTTCTACTACACGTCGTTCCACTTCGCCGTCCCGCTGACCGTCCTCGCCGTCCTGTACTGGCGCCGCCCCGCCGAGTACCGCTGGGCGCGCTCGGCCCTCGGCTTCGCCACCCTGCTGGCCCTGGTCGGCTTCTGGCTCTACCCGCTGGCCCCGCCCCGCCTGATGCCGACGCTCGGCTTCATCGACACCGTCCACGGCGTCCAGGACTTCTCCCAGCCCGACTACGGCACGCTCACGGCCCTCACCAACCAGTACGCGGCCATGCCGTCCCTGCACTTCGGCTGGTCGCTGTGGTGCGGCGTCGTCATCGCCGTGCTGGCGCCGCGCTGGTGGATGAAGGCGCTGGGGCTGTTGCACCCGCTGTTCACGGCGTCGGCGATCGTCGCGACCGCGAACCACTGGGTGCTCGACGCGGCCGGGGGAGCGGTCGTGGTCGGCGTGGGCTTCGCGCTGACCTATGCGCTCTCCGGGCCCAGGGTCGCCACCGCCGCCGCGGCCGAGCGGGAACACCCGCGGCCGCGTTCGGGCAGCAGATCGACGAGTTCCCTCTGAACGACGGCCCGGGCCCGAGCGCCGAATGACCGGAAAAGGACGGCGCGTTGACGTCCGCAGGCATCCCCGCGAGGGCGGTGTGCGTCTCACGAACGGGATCACGCACACCCACGCCCGCGGAGGAAGCCATCACTCAGCACCTGGACGCCACGGGCACGATCCCGGGCGCGCGCCGCCCGGGACGGCCGACGTCCCGGCCCCCGCGGGCAGGCCGGTGGAGACGGCCGCTGCCGGTCGCCGTCCCGGCCCTGGCCGCGCTCGCCCTCGGCCTGTGGGGGATCGAGCGGCAGGACAGCATGTGGCGCGACGAGTCCGTCACCTACCAGGTCGCCCACCGCTCGCCGGGTGAACTGTGGGACCTGCTGGGCCACATCGACGCCGTGCACGGCCTGTACTACCTCCTCATGCACGCGGTGTTCGCCGTGTGGGACGGCGGCCTGACGGCCCTCAGACTGCCCTCGGTCCTGGCCACCGCCCTGGCCGCCGCCGGGGTAGGGGCGATCGGCGCCCGGCTGGCCGGATCCCGGGCCGGCACGCTCGCCGGGCTCGTCTTCGCGGTGCTGCCGATCATCCAGCAGTACGCCCAGGAGGGCCGGTCCTACGCCCTGGTCACGGCGGGCGTCACCTGGGCGACGTACTTCTTCCTGCGGGCCACCGCCGACTCCCGCGTCCGCTGGTGGACGGCGTACGCCCTCACCCTCCATCTCGCCTCCTGGCTGCACGAGTTCGCCGCGCTGGCGCTGCTCGCCCACGGGCTGACCCTGTGGCTCTCGCGCCCGGCACCCGGTGACGTACGGCGGTGGGCGATCGCGGCGGCCGGGGTGGGGGTGGGGCTGCTGCCCCTGGCGGTGGTCAGCGCGGGCCAGGCGGAGGCCCAGCTGGGCTGGCTCGGACGGCCGAGCGCGAGTGCGTGGCTGCTGTTCGCGGGCCTCTCGGCCGGGGCGGTGCTGCTGTGCCGGCTCCTCGTCCGCACGGGTGCCCCCGGGGCCGTCGCCCTGACCCGTCTCTCCCTGCCGCTGCTGATCGCCCCGGCCGGCCTGCTGATGACGATCTCGCTCGTCAAGCCGTGGTACGTCGACCGGTACGTGCTCTACGGCGTGACGGGCCTGGCCCTGCCGGCCGGGGCCGCGCTGTCCCGGGCGATCGGGCAGCGGCACCGGCTCGGCCCCGTGGCCCGGGTGGTGACGGCCTCTCTCGCGGCCGGTACGGCGGTCGCGGTGCTGCTGCCCTGGTCGCTGCTGGTGCGCTCGCCCGAGAGCCGCAAGGACGACGTCGTCGCGGTCGCCCGCGTGGTCGACCGCCAGTCGCGCCCGGGCGACGGTGTCCTGTTCATGCCCGCCCGGCGCCGCGAATGGCTGCTGTCCTTCCCCGAGGTCCACGGCCGGCTCGACGACCTGGCCCTCGCCGAGTCCCCGACGGCCTCCCGCACGCTGCACGGCACCGAACGTGATGCCGCCGCGATCCGCCGCCGCCTCCTGGCGGCCGACCGCATCGTCGCCCTGACCGACCCGCCCGGCCAGCCGCTCGACCCCTTCCCGCAGGAGGAGATCAAGCGCCGGACCCTGCGCACCCACTTCGAGGAGTGCGGGCGCACCCGGGTCCAGGGCGCGCAGATCATCGTCTACGCCCGCCCCGGCCGCTGCAGTTCCTAGCCGCACGGGCGGTGTCGGAAAACCGTCGAAAGCGCCCTTCCGATGTCGGATATCGGGGCCCACCGGGGTCGTGGCTGGATCCCGGGCGGTTCCTGGCTGAAAGGTGAGCCTCGCTGTCCACCCGGAAGATCCGACATGGAGGGTTCTGTGAACGAGGCAACGACGGCCGACGGACCACGGCGGAGTCCGACGGCCACACTCCTGATGGCCTGCATCGGGGTGTTCGTCGCCTACCTGCCGGTCACCACCGTCTCCGTCAGTCTCCCCGCGATCCAGCGGGACCTGCACGCGTCGACGTCCCAACTGTCCTGGGTGTCGGACGCGTTCGTCCTGCCGATGGCCGCGCTCATCCTCACCGCCGGTGTCGTCGGAGACGTGCACGGCCGCAAGAAGGTCTTCCAGGCGGGCCTGCTGTTCTCGGCCGCCGGGGCCGCCGTCGCCCTGAGCGCGCAGTCGGTGCAGGCGCTGTGGGCCGGGCAGGCACTGGCCGGGACGGGCGCGGCGGCGCTGCTGCCCACGACCCTGGCGCTGATCAGCCACGCCGTGCCGAACCCCCACGAGCGCGCCAAGTTCGTCGGCCTGTGGGCCGCCGCCCTGTCGCTGGCGCTGGCCGTCGGCCCCCTCATGGCCGGGGTGATCCTCCAGCACGCCGCCTGGCACTGGATCTACATGCCCGTCATACCCGTGGCCCTGCTGACGATGGCCGCCGCCGTGCCGCTGGTCGCCGACTCGCGCGCCCCCGGCTCCCGCAAGCTGGACTGGCCGGGCCAGATCACCGCCGCGCTGACCATCACCTCGCTCGTCTACGGCGTGATCGAGGGCGGGGCGCAGTCCTTCACCGAGCCCCGGGTCGTCGTGGCGCTCGCCCTCGCCGCCGTCGGTGCCGTCGCCTTCGTCGTGGCCGAACGCCGCAGCGCCGCCCCGATGCTGGACCTGACGCTGTTCCGCAGCCCCGCGTTCAGCGCGACCACGCTGATCGCGATGATCAGCTTCCTGGGCCTGATCGGCTTCTTCTTCGTCCTCAGCCTCTACTTCGGCATGGTGCAGCGGCTCGACACCCTCGACGCGGCCTACCGCCTGCTCATGGTGACGGCGGTGAGCCTGCTCGCCGGAGTCGTCGTCGGACCGCTGATGCGGCGCATTCCGGCCCGTGCCCTGATCACCACCGGCCTGCTCGCCACCACGGGTGCCCTGCTGTCCCTGACCGCGCTCGACGCGCACACCGCGTTCGGGCCGCTGGCCTGGCGACTGGTGCTGCTCGGCCTCGGCATGGGCCTGGTCATCACGCCCATGACGGCCACGGCCGTCGCGTCCGTGCCGCACCACCTGGCCGGGATGGCCGCCGCGGGCAACAACGCCTTCCGGCAGGTCGGCGGTGCCCTCGGCCCGGCCGTCCTGGGCACGCTGCTGACGGCCAGGGCCACGGACGCCCTGCCGGGACACCTCGCCGACGCGGGCGTGGGCGGGGCGACCGCCCACCAGGTCACCGAGGCCGTCGACGCCGCCGGGCTGGGCGCCGTCGCCGGGATGAACCTGGGCGCGGACACCGGCCGCGCCCTGGGCGCCCTGTCCGAGTCCTTCCTCGACGGCCTGCGGCTCTGCCTGATCGTCGCCGCGTCCCTGGCGCTGCTCGCCGCGCTGGTCGCGGCGGTGCTGCTCCGCAGGCCTAAGCCGACGGGCGCGGCCGGGTCGGCTGCCGTGGAGCCTGCCGCCGGGCCCGCTGTCGCGGGGTCCGACGCCCTGCATGCTGCCGCCGCGTCCGCCGCCGTACGCGCTGCTGCGGGATCTGCCGCCGGGGCGACTGCGGCGGGGCCCGCCGCCGGGTCGGCTGCCGTGGAGCTCGCCGCCGAGCCCGCTGTCGCGGAGTCCGCGGCCGTGCCCGGCGCCGCCGAACCCGCTGCCGTCGAACCCGCCGCCGCGTACGGCCCGGCCGTCACCGGCCAGGTGCGTGACGCCGCCGGGGCGGCCATGGAGGGTGCCACCCTCACGCTGATCTCCCTGGCCGGGCGGCAGGTCGGCCGGGCCGTGGCGCACGACGCGGGCCGCTACCGGCTGGCCGCGCCCGCGGCCGGTACGTACGTCCTGATCACGGCGGCGGACGGCCACCAGCCCCAGGCCTCCACGCTCACGCTCGGCGAGGACCCCCTGCCCCACGACGTGGTCCTGGCCGGCGGCAGCGGCCTGAGCGGGACGGTGGCCACGGCCGAGGACCGGCTGCCGGTGGCCGGCGCGACGGTCGTGGTGACGGACGTGCGCGGAGACGTCGCCGCCACCGGCACCACCGACGCCACCGGCGCGTTCGGCTTCGGCCCCCTGCCCGACGGCGACCTCACGATCGCCGTCAACGCCGCCGGGTACCGGCCCGCCGCGCTCCCCGTCCAGCTGCCCGGCACCCCGGTCACCGGCCTGGAGGTGCTGCTGCACCCCGGCGCGCGGGTGCGGGGCGTCGTACGGTCGGGGACCGGCCGCGACCCCGTCGCCGACGCGCGGGTCACGCTCGTCGACGCCGCCGGGAACGTCGTCGGCACCGCCATCACCGGCACCGACGGGGCCTACGCGTTCACCGACCTGGACGCGGGGGACTACTCCCTGATCGCCAGCGGGTACGCACCCGTCGCCACGACGGTCACCGTGGACGGGCGCGCCCCGAGCGACGTCGATCCCCGACTGGCCCACCAGGACGCGTGAGCCGGTCCCGGCCTACAGCCGCTGAATGATGGTGCCGGTGGCCAGTCCGCCGCCGGCACACATCGTGATCAGGGCGAACTCCTTGTCCGCCCGCTCCAGTTCGTGCAGGGCCGTGGTGATGAGCCGGGCCCCGGTGGCCCCCACCGGGTGCCCGAGCGCGATCGCCCCGCCGTTGACGTTCACCTTCTCCAGGTCCTGCTCGAAGACCCGCGCCCAGCTCAGGACGACCGACGCGAACGCCTCGTTGATCTCCACGAGGTCGATGTCCCTGAGGGACATCCCGGCCTTGCCGAGCACGGCATTGGTCGCGTCGATCGGGCCGTCGAGGTGGAAGTGCGGGTCGGAACCGACCAGCGCCTGGGCCACGATCCGCGCCCGGGGCCGCAGTTTCAGCGCCCGGGCCATCCGCTTCGACGCCCACATGATCGCCGCGGCCCCGTCGGAGATCTGGGACGAGTTGCCGGCCGTGTGCACCGCCGTCGGCATGATCGGCTTCAGCGACGCGAGGGCCTCCGCGGACGTGTCGCGCAGCCCCTCGTCCTTGTCGACCAGGCGCCACATGCCCTGCCCGGCGTGCTGCTCCTCCTCGGTCGTCGGCACCTGGACCGCGAACGTCTCCCGTTTGAACCTCTCCTCCGCCCAGGCGTGCGCGGCCCGCTCCTGGGAGGCGAGGCCCAGCGCGTCGACGTCCTCGCGGGTCAGCCCGCGGTGCCGGGCGATGCGCTCGGCCGCCTCGAACTGGTTCGGCAGGTCCACGTTCCACTCGTCGGGGAACGGCTTGCCGGGCCCGTGCTTGGAACCCGAGCCCAGCGGCACCCGCGACATCGACTCCACCCCGCACGAGATGCCGACGTCGATCACGCCCGTCGCGACCATGTTGGCCACCAGGTGCGAGGCCTGCTGGGAGGACCCGCACTGCGCGTCGACCGTCGTCGCGGCCGTCTCGTAGGGCAGCCCCATGGTCAGCCAGGCCGTGCGCGCGGGGTTCATGGACTGCTCGCCCGCGTGCGTGACCGTGCCGCCGACGATCTGCTCGACGCAGTCGGCCGGGATGCCGGTGCGGCCCAGCAGCTCGCGGTAGGTCTCGCCCAGGAGGTAGGCGGGGTGCAGGTGGGCGAGCGCGCCGCCGCGCTTGCCGATGGGGGTGCGTACGGCTTCGACGATCACGGGTTCGGCAGCCATGGGTGCGGGTCCTCTCCGGGAGGCTCAGCGGAACTAGTACGCGTTCTAGTTCTGTCAGCAGTGTGCTGACGGCCGCTCGGTGACCGCAAGGGTCGTGCGGGCAATTGGAGGGCCCATGCCTCTTGCTACTTGTAGAACCCGTTACTACCGTCACCGCAACTCCGCACAGCTGATGGGCCGTCAGAATCAGAGTCGGTACGAGTGGTGGGAGCCGCCCATGCCCTGTCCCGCGCTGCCCGACGGGTTCGACTTCACCGACCCGGACCTGCTGCACCGTCGCGTGCCCCTGCCGGAGTTCGCCGAGCTGCGCCGCGCCGAACCGGTCTGCTGGGTGCCGCAGCCGGCCGGTCTCGCCGGCTTCGACGACGAGGGCTACTGGGCCGTCACCCGGCACGCCGACGTCAAACACGTCTCCACGCACCCGGAGCTGTTCTCGTCGTACCTCAACACGGCGATCATCCGCTTCAACGAGCACATCGAGCGCGACGCCATCGACGCGCAGCGGCTGATCCTGCTCAACATGGACCCGCCGGAGCACACCCGGGTCCGGCAGATCGTGCAGCGCGGGTTCACGCCCCGGGCGATCCGCGCGCTGGAGGGACGGCTGCGGGCCCGCGCCCACGCCATCGTCGAGAACGCCCGCGCGCACACCGGGCCGTTCGACTTCGTCACCCAGGTCGCCTGCGAACTGCCCCTGCAGGCCATCGCCGAGCTGATGGGCGTCCCGCAGGAGGACCGGGACAAGATCTTCGACTGGTCCAACAAGATGATCGCCTACGACGACCCCGAGTACGCCATCACCGAGGAGGTCGGCGCCGAGTCGGCCACCGAGATCATCGCCTACGCGATGAACATGGCCGCCGACCGCAAGCAGTGCCCCGCCCACGACATCGTCACGCAACTGGTCGCGGCGGAGGACGAGGGCAACCTCGGCTCCGACGAGTTCGGCTTCTTCGTGCTGATGCTGGCCGTCGCGGGCAACGAGACCACCCGCAACGCCATCACCCACGGCATGCACGCCTTCCTCACCCACCCCGACCAGTGGGAGCTGTACAAGAGGGAGCGCCCGGCGACGGCGGCGGAGGAGATCGTGCGCTGGGCGACCCCGGTGGCCGCCTTCCAGCGCACCGCCACCCAGGACACCGAACTGGGCGGCAAGCGGATCCGCAAGGGCGACCGCGTCGGCCTCTTCTACGCCTCGGCGAACCACGACCCCGAGGTCTTCGACGACCCGGACAGCTTCGACGTGACCCGCGACCCCAATCCGCACCTCGGCTTCGGCGGGGGCGGTCCCCACTACTGCCTCGGCAAGTCCCTCGCGGTGCTGGAGATCGACCTCATCTTCAACGCGATCGCCGACGCCATGCCGGGGCTGAAGCTGGCCGGCGACCCGCGGCGGCTGCGGTCGGCGTGGATCAACGGGGTGAAGGAGCTGCCGGTCAGCACGGGCTGAGCCCCGCGGGCATGGCGAAGGCGACGGCCCCGGGGATCAGGGGGCCGCCGCCTTCGGTCTGAGGGGTGGGACCGGCTCAGTACCAGTGGTTGGTCTGCCAGAAGTCCCAGGCGCCGCAGGCGCTGCCGTAGCGGTCCTTCATGTAGTCCAGGCCCCACTCGATCTGGGTGGCCGCGTTGGTCTTCCAGTCGGAGCCGGCCGAGGCCATCTTGGAGCCCGGCAGGGCCTGGACCAGGCCGTAGGCGCCGCTGGAGGAGTTCTGCGCGTTCACGTCCCAGTGGCTCTCCTGCTCGACGATCTTCGAGAAGCACTGGTACTGGGCGTCGTCGCCGATCATCTTCTTCGCGACCGCCTGCGCCGAGGAGGCCCCCGTCGGCGCGGCCTGCGCGGGGCCGGCGGCGATCAGGGTGCCGCAGGTGGCCGCGGTCAGGGCGGCGGCGGCGAGAGCCTTCTTCGGGGTGGCGGCGCGGCGGAGAACGGAAGCGGCGGGCACAGGCGACCTTTCGTCGACGGGTGGGGCGGTTGTCCAGAGAAACAGGCCCGCCTTGTGCCCGCAATGAACCCTTTTACTAGGTATGGCCGCATGGGTGGGGTGCCCGGTCGTCGTGACCGGGCGTTGTGCCTACGGCCCCGCTTCGTACGTGACGCGGGTCATGTGGGGGGCTTCACTCCCGGGCCGGTCCGGGGGCGTGTCGAACGTGACCGGCGTCTCGAAGGCCGCCCGGCGCGTGGCCCGGCGCAGCGCCCGCAGGACCGCCGGGCCGAGGGTGAGGGTCAGGACGACCGTGACGACCGCCCGGCCCAGGTCCCAGCCGAGCGAGGTGGCCAGGCAGTACGCGAGGAACCGGGCCAGGTTGGTGGCGACCGGCGCGTGCGGGTCGAAGGCGACGTTCGAGGCGAGGGCGCTCATGAAGGGCCAGCCGGCCAGGTTCATGATCGTGCCGTAGGCGAAGGCGGCGAGGAAGCCGTAGGCCGCGAGCAGCGCGAGCTCCGCCCGGCCGCGCAGCCGGTCCGGGCCGGGCAGCAGGCCCGCGCCCATCGCGAACCAGCCCATCGCCAGCATCTGGAACGGCAGCCAGGGCCCGACCCCGCCCGTGAGCAGCGCGGACGCGAACATCGTCACCGAGCCCAGGACGAATCCGAAGCCCGGGCCGAGGACCCGGCCGCTCAGCACCATCAGGAAGAACATCGGCTCGATCCCGGCGGTACCGGCGCCGATCGGCCGCAGGGCGGCTCCCGTGGCGGCCAGCACGCCGAGCATCGCGACCGCCTTCGGGCCCAGCCCCGACTCCGAGATCGCCGCGGCCACGACCGCCACCAGCAGCACCAGCAGGCCCGCGAAGAGCCAGGGCGCGTCCTGCGCGTGCGCGCTGAGCCGCGAGGTGGGCGGCGCGAGGAAGGGCCAGCCGAAGCCGGCCACCCCGACGGCACTGACCAGGGCCAGGGCGGCGAGGGAGCGAGGGCCGAGCCGGACGGCCCGCGCCTGCCGTTGCGTGCTCACGAGGCGGCCTCGGGAGGCAGGGCCGCGCGGACCTCGGAGACCGTGAGCCACCGCTGCGGGGCCAGGATCTTGGTCACCTGCGGGGCGTAGGACGGCGAGGAGACCACGACCTGAGCCGTCGGCCCGTCGGCGATCACCTCGCCGTCGGCGAGCAGGACCACCCGGTGCGCGATCTCGGCCGCCAGCTCCACGTCGTGCGTGGCCAGCACGATGGCGTGCCCCTCGGCGGCCAGGCCGCGCAGCACACCGACCAGGCGGGCCTTCGCCGCGTAGTCCAGACCGCGGGTCGGCTCGTCCAGGAGCAGCAGCGGGGGCCGGGCGGTCAGCACGACCGCCAGGGCCAGCGCGAGCCGCTGCCCCTCCGACAGGTCCCGGGGGTGGATGCCGTCGGTGACACCCGGGAGCAGCTCGGTGACCAGGGCCCGGCACGTGCCGGGGGGTGCGCCCGCGTCCTTGTCGGCCGCCGCGCACTCGGCGGCGACGGTATCGGCGCAGAGCAGGTCGCGGGGTTCCTGCGGGACCAGGCCGACCTTGCGGACGAGGTCCCTCGGGGCGGTGCGGTGGGGGACGGCTTCGCCGAGGCGGACGGTTCCCGAGCTGGGCTTCACGAGACCCACCAGGGAGTTCAGCAGCGTGGACTTTCCAGCGCCGTTGCGGCCCATCAGGGCGATGGTCTCGCCGGGGGTGATGGTGAGGTCGACGGCGCGGAGGGCCTGGACGCGGGCGCGGGTGACCGAGAGGGAGTGGAGTGCGCCTACCGGGGTGGGGGGTTCGGAGCGTTCGCGGGTGCGGCGTGGTTGTGGTCGATCGCGCAGTTCCCCGCGCCCCTTGAGGGCGTTTTCCAGCCGCTGCCTCAAATCCCCTGCCCTGCGCCTCGCGTCGCGGACCGTCATCGGCAGCGGGGTCCAGCCGGCCAGGCGGCCCAGGGCCACCACCGGCGGGTACACCGGTGACACGGCCATCACCTCGGCCGGGGGACCGAGGACGGGGGCGGCGCCCGGGCCCGGCAGCAGGACGACCCGGTCGGCGTACTGGAGGACGCGTTCCAGGCGGTGTTCGGCCATGAGGACCGTCGTGCCGAGGTCGTGCACCAGGCGCTGGAGGACCGCCAGGACCTCCTCGGCCGCCGCCGGGTCGAGCGCGGAGGTCGGCTCGTCCAGGACCAGGACGCTCGGGTGCGGGGTGAGGACCGAGCCGATCGCGACGCGCTGCCGCTGGCCGCCGGAGAGCGTGGCGATCGGCCGGTCGCGCAGGGCGGCGAGGCCGAGCAGGTCGAGGGTCTCCTCGACGCGGCGGCGCATCACGTCCGGGGCGAGGCCGAGCGACTCCATGCCGTAGGCGAGTTCGTCCTCGACGGTGTCGGTGACGAAGTGGGAGAGCGGGTCCTGGCCGACCGTGCCCACCACGTCGGCGAGTTCACGCGGCTTGTGGGTGCGCGTGTCGCGGCCGGCGACCGTGACCCGGCCGCGCAGCGTGCCGCCGGTGAAGTGCGGGACGAGACCGCTGACCGCGTTCAGGACGGTCGACTTGCCCACGCCGGACGGGCCCGCCAGCAGCACGAGTTCGCCCTCGGGGACCTCGAAGTCGATGCCCTGGACGGTCGGTTCGGCGGCACCGTCGTACGTCACGGAGACATCCTGGAAGCGGATCACGACGGCTCCTTGGGATCGGGGGCGACGAACGCGGGCAGCAGGCCGAGGAGTACGGCCGCGGCCGGCCAGAGGGGGAGAGCGGGGGCGACCAGCGGGACCACGCCCGGGTGCAGAGCCGCGGGATCGCGGACGGAGGCGAGGGTGAGCAGGGCCGCGACCGCCACACCCGAGGCGACGACCAGCCAGGCGCGCAGGTCCCAGCGGTCCGGGCGGTAGCGGGTGCGCAGGGAGCGGCGGCCGCCGAGCTTCAGGCCCGCGAGGGCGGCGGCGAGACCGGCGAGGAGCACGGGGACGCCGTAGGTGCCGCCCTCGGCCGTGAGCAGTCCGTACGTCCCCGCGCACACCCCGAGCAGGCCGCCGAGGGTGAGCGCGGCGGTGGTACGGCGCACCGCGGCGGGGACCTGGGCCGTGCGGCCGTAGCCGCGGGCGTCCATCGCGGCGGCGAGGGAGACCGACCGCTCCAAGGCGCCCTCCAGGACCGGCAGTCCCACTTGCAGCAGGCCCCGGACGCCCTTGTCCGGGCGGCCGCGCAGACGGCGGGCCGCGCGCAGCCGCTGGACGTCCGCGATGAGGTTCGGCGCGAAGGTGAGGGCCACGACGACCGCGACGCCCATCTCGTACAGCGCGCCCGGGAGGGACTTGAGCAGACGGGAGGGGTTCGCGAGGGCGTTCGCGGCGCCGACGCAGATCAGCAGCGCGGCCAGTTTCAGGCCGTCGTAGAGGGCGAAGGTGAGGGCCTCCGCGGTGACCTCGCCGCCGAGGCGGATGCCCTGCGCCCAGGCGGGCAGGGCGGCTTCGGGGAGGGTGAACAGGGTGTGCGTGCCCGGGATGGGGGAGCCGAGCAGCGTCGCGAAGAGCAGGCGGATCAGCAGCACGGCGAGGGCGAGCTTGACGAAGGCGCCGTAGGAGCGGGACCAGGGGGTCTCGGGACGGCGGGTGGCCACGACGTACGCGGAGACGGCGACGAGCAGGGCGAGGAGGAGCGGGTTGGTGGTGCGGGTGGCCGCGGTGCCGAGGCAGAGGGCCCACAGCCACCAGGCACCGGGGTGGAGCGTCCTACCCACGCCGGCGTACCTGCCAGAGCGCCGCCCCGCCCAGCAGCACCACCACCGCGATGCCCGCCACCAGACCCAGGGACGGGCCGCCGCCCGGCTGGTCCTTCTGCTCCGCCGCCGGGTTCCGCTTCTTCGACACCGGCTCGCCGCAGCCCTGTTCCGGGTAGCCCGAGATCGCGCACAGCAGGGCGTTCGTGTCGTAGCGCAGCGGCTTGGCCACCGCGGCAAGGGCCTGTGCCGTCGTCGCGTCGGGGGAGACCCGGGCGCAGGCCGTTCTCGCGGCGGGCGGGGTCTCGCCCTCCGGGGCGTCCGCGGGAGTGCCGAAGTCGAGGAGCAGGGCGACGCGCTTGCTGCCGTCCCGGGCGGGCGTCCCCGCGCAGATCGACGCGAAGTCGGCCCGGCCGCGCGGCCGGGCCGCGTCCGAGGAGTCCTCGCTCACCGCGAACCGGAAGCCCTGGACGTCACCGTCCGACGGGCGGGTCGTGGACGGGCCCTGGGTGGCGTAGACCCAGCGGTCGCCGTCGCGCTCCCAGAACGACCAGTACCGGTAACCGGCAGCCTGGGCCGCCTGACCCGCTCCCGCGACGAGCAGCAGCGAGGCCAGCAGGAGGAGAACGGCCCGGCGGATCACGGCTGCTGCTTCCGGCGGCCGGTGAACAGGAAACCGATGCCGATCCCGGCGACGAGGCAGACGCCGACGTACCACCAGACGCCGAACACGGAGTCGGAGCCCTCGTCCTTGGCGTCCTTCTTGTCCGTGTCGGACTTCGCTGCGGCCTGCGGCGCCGGGCCCGTCGCGTTCAGCTGCTTCACCAGGTCCGCGCCGCCGAAGTCGCGCGGGTCCGTGCCCGTCGCGTGCGCGGCGAAGATCAGCTGGGCGTAGGCGGCGGGACCGTTCCGGGCGGCCCAGGCCGCGGCGTTCTCCTCCAGCCAGCGCAGGGACTTCTCCGCCTGCCCGGTGTCGCCGCGCGCGGCGAGCGCGACGACCGCGTCGGCCGTGTTGCCGTAGTCGGGCTGGGGCTCGGCACCGGCCAGGGCGGACATCAGGTGGTCGTCGTCCTCGCCGAGGGCGGACGTGAGATACGCGGCGCCGTTCGCCGCCGCCTGCTCCGGCGTACGCGGCTCGGCGCAGGCCGTCCCGGACTTCTTCCCGCCCGGCTTCACCACCATGCCCTCGCCCAGTACGCCCAGCACTCCCGCCGCCGTGGCGTCCGCGTTGGCGGTCAGCTTCCCCTTCTTGTCCGGCTGGAACGCGAACGCGCCGTTGCCCTCCCCGCCGCAGGGCAGCGCCAGCTTCAGCAGCGCGTCGTAGGGCGACTTGCCGCCCTTCTCGACCTGGTCCGGCTTCTCGCCCACGGCCGTGAGCGCGCCGATGACGACCGACGTCGAGTTGGTGTCGCTGGCGCCGCCCGCCGAGTAGCCCCAGCCGCCGTCCTCGTTCTGGACGGACTTCAGCCAGTCGACGGCCTTGGCCGTGACGCCGTCGTGGCCGCCGAGCGCGGCCAGCGCCTGCACGGCCGCGGAGGTGGCGTTGGTGTCGAGCATGGTCTTGGCGTCGCACGCCGTCGCCGGGTCGGGGCGGTACGAGGCGAACCCGCCGTCCGCGCACTGCTGCCGCACCAGCCACTCCACGGACTTCGCCGCCGGCTTCACCCCGACCGTGTCCTGCGCGAGCAGCGCGAGCGACTGGCGCCAGACGCCGTCGAACTTCGGGTCCTTGTCGCCGTAGAGGGCGGAGGGGAACGCCTGCGACGGCGAGGGGGACGGGGCGGCGGTGGCCGGCGCGGCGGCGCCGATCACGGCGACGGCGGCCAGGACCGCGGCGCTGCGGCGGACGTTCATGATCGGCGGGTGCCTCTCCCTGTGGGGAAGCCGGGCAGCACGGGACACCCCGGCGGCTCGGCTCCGCATACCTCGACGGTGCCGTGCACCGGCGGGCTGCCGGGCACGTGAGCCGGTCACGAACCCGTACCGGGCGATCCGGCTCACCGTCTCGGCGACGGCTCACGGTTGCGGGTCAGCGCCGGAATTGCACCGGCTTTCCCCCGTACGGGTGTGATGACGACCCGCCTACTGTACCCGGGCGTAGAAAACCGCCCGAGGGCCCCGGCTGGGCCGGGGTAGCTTCGGCGTATGCCGACCACACCACCGGGGAAGCTGCTCGGCTCGGGCCGTCGCGCCGATGTCTTCGAGATCGACGAGGCGTGGGTGCTGCGCCGCGAGCGGGAGGGCGGTGGTGACGCGGCGGCCGAAGGCGCGGTGATGGCGCATGTGTACGCCCACGGCTACCCGGTCCCCCGGGTCCGTCCGTCCGGCTCGCGCACCGACCTGGTGATGGAACGGCTCTCCGGCCCGACCATGCTCCAGGCGTGCCTCGCGGGCGCCCTGGACGTGACGGAGGCGGGCTCGACCCTCGCCCGGCTGCTGCGCGACCTGCACGCCGTCCCCGCGCCGCGCTCCACCGACCCGGCCGTCCGCGTCCTCCACCTGGACCTGCACCCGGAGAACGTGATCCTCACGCCCGACGGCCCCCGCGTCATCGACTGGTCCGACGCGACGGAGGGCGACCCGGGCCTGGACTGGGCGGCGTCCGCGGTGATCCTCGCGCAGGCCGCCGTCGCCGGCGACTCGCTGTCCACGCCCGCCCACGCCATGCTGACCGCCCTGCTGGCCGACCCGTCCCCGCTCACCCGGCCGGCCCTGGACGAGGCCCTGCGCCGCCGTGCCGCCAACCCCACCATGACCGAGAGGGAAGTCGAACTGCTGGGAACTGCGGGGGAGTTGATCCTGTCCAGGGTGCGGACAGGCTAACGTTGGCCTTCCCGACCACACGCAGGAGCGTCCATGACCGACCAGGCGGAGAACCCCGAGCAGGAGCCGTTCCCCAAGATCGACACCTCGGTGCCGCACTCGGCCCGGATCTGGAACTACTGGCTGGGCGGGAAGGACAACTACGAGGTCGACCGGGTGGCCGGCGACGCCTTCCGCGAGATCTTCCCCGGCATCGAGACCGGCGCCCGCGCCGCCCGCTACTTCCTCGCCCGCGCCGTCCGCCACCTGGCCGCCGAGGAGGGCATCCGCCAGTTCCTGGACATCGGCACGGGGCTGCCCAACGTGGACAACACCCACCAGATCGCCCAGCGCGTGGCCCCGGAGAGCCGGATCGTCTACGTCGACAACGACCCGCTGGTACTGGCCCACGCCCGCGCGCTGCTCACCAGCACCACTGAGGGCGTCACCAACTACGTCGACGCCGATCTGCGCGAGCCGAGCACCATCATCCGGGAAGCGGGCAAGACGCTGGACTTCGACCGGCCCGTCGCGCTCATGCTGATGGGCATCCTCGGCCACATCGAGGACCACGACGAGGCGCGCTCGATCGTGCGGGAGCTGGTGGACGCCCTGCCCTCCGGCAGCTACCTCGTGCAGTACGACTCCACCGACACCAGCGAGGACTACGTCAGGGCCATCCGGCAGTACAACGAGGGCGGTTCGATCCCGTACATCCTGCGCAGCCCCGAGCAGATCGCGCGCTACTTCGACGGTCTGGAGCTGCTCGAACCGGGCGTGACGTCGTGCTCCCGCTGGCGCCCCGACGCGGAGGCGCTGGGCCTGCCGGCGGAGGTGCACCAGTACGGCGGTGTCGCCCGCAAGGTCTGAGCCGTCACATCCCCCTGGCGGTCAGGTCTCCTGGAGGAGGCGGTGCAGGATGGTCGGGGTCTCGTCCGGTGACTCGGCTTCGACCACCAGCCGGTTCATGGCGTCCCAGTAGCGCTCGATCTCGGCGGGCCGGTCGGGATAGAGGGCGGTCGTGAGCTTCTCGAGGTAGACCACGTCCGGCAACTGCCCGCCCGGCAGCCGCAGGATGGTGACCGGACCGCCTTCCGCGGCGTGACCCCCGGCGTGGAACGGCAGGATCTGCACCGTCACCTGCGGAAGCCGGCACGCCTCGATGAGATGCCGCAGCTGGGCGCGCATCACCCGGAGGCCGCCGACCGGGCGGCGCAGCGCGGCCTCGTCCAGCACCGCCCAGAGCTGGGCCGGCGGCTGCCGGTGCAGGATCCGCTGCCGGGTCATCCGCAGCGCGAGACGGCGGTCGATCTCCTCGGCGCCGGCGTCCGGGTGGGCCAGCCGGATGGAGGCGCGTGCGTAGTCGGCGGTCTGCAGCAGCCCGGGAACCCGCTGGACCTGGTAGCAGCGGATGAGGCTCGCCGCCTGTTCCGCCCCGAGGTAGCTCTGCATCCAGGTGGGCACCACGTCGCTGTAGTACCGCCACCAGGCGGGGGTGTTGGCCTGCTCGGCCAGCGCCAGCAGCGTGGCGCGTTCGGCCTCGTCCGTGACGCCGTAGAGCGTCAGCAGGTCGGCGACGTCACGCAGCTTGAAGCCGTGGCGCCCGGCCTCCAGCCGGCTGATCTTGGAGGAGGAGGCGCGGATGACGTGCCCCGCGTCCACGCGGGAGATGCCGCGCTCCTGGCGCAGCCCGCGCAGCCGCGCGCCCAGCGCCAGCCGCGGCACCATGGGTCCCGCCGACCGGTCGTCCAGGGCTCCGCTGCCGGTCGTCGGACGTGCGGCCTTTTCGGTGCCCATGGGCGTGTCTCCCGGTGCGAGCGGTGCGTCCGACCATCCTAGAGGGCGCCCGTCGACGTCAAGGGCCTTGTGCCACAGGCAAGTTCACCCGAGCTACCGCCTCACCGCGCCGCCACGTACGTCACCGGCTCGCTCCCGGGAACCGCCTCCGCCCGGCCCAGCTTCACCAGGCGGCGCAGATGGGCCTCGGCCTCCGAGACGGCGATGTTGCGGGAGCCGTACGGGATCTGGTCCCAGGGGCGGTTCCACTCCATGCGCTCGGCGAGCTGCCAGGGCGTGAGCGGCTCGGCGAGGAGGGCCAGCAGGGCGGTGAGGCGGTCCTCGTGGTGGGTGAGCAGCTCACGCACGCGGGCGGCCGCGTCGGGGAACGGATGCTGGTGGGCCGGGAGCACCTCGGCCGGGGCGAGGCGGCCCACGCGCTCCAGGGAGTCCAGGTAGTCGCCCAGGGGGTCGGTCACCGTGCTGTCGTCCGGGTCCTCGTACAGGCCGATGTGCGGGGTGATCCCGGGCAGCAGGTGGTCCCCGGAGAACAGGCGGCCGTGGCCCGGGAGTCGGGCCGGATGGCTCTCCTCCAGGTGGAGGCAGACGTGGCCGGGCGTGTGGCCCGGGGTCCAGATCGCGCGGACGCGGCGGCCGGGCAGGCCGAGGAGTTCGCCCGGGGCGATGTCGCGGTCGGGCAGGGCGGGGGAGAGGCCGGGCAGGGCGCGGGGCCGGGCCGCGCGCAGCGGGGCGACGTGCTCCTCGGGCGCGCCGGCGGCGGTGAGTTTGGCCGCCATGTACGAGAACCAGCGCTCGGGACGGGCTTCCCTGGTCCGCCGTACGACGGCGGCGTCCGCCGCGTGCATCGCGATCCAGGCGCCCGAGGCCTCCCGGACCCGGCCGGACAGGCCGTGGTGGTCCGGGTGGTGGTGGGTGACGACCACGCCGTGGATCTCGGCGACCGAGGTGCCGCAGGCCGTGAGGCCCTCCGTGAGCGTGTCCCAGGACTCGGGGTCGTCCCAGCCGGTGTCGATGAGCACCGGGCCGCGGTCGGTGTCGACGACGTACACCAGCGTGTGGCCGAGGGGGTTGTCCGGGATGGGGACCCGGAGGGAGCGGACGCCGCCGCGGTGGTCGGTCACCTGTGTCATGGGCTCCCCTGTCCGCCGGCTCCCGGCCACTATAACTAGAACCGGTTCCAATGGGAGTCGTCCCGTGCTGCGCGGTCCGTGGACTCCTCGGGGCGGGGCTGGTATCAGTGGGCATATCTGATGGATCGTCAGAGATGCGCTCCGGGGAGGCAGTCGGCCATGACCGAGCTCGTGGAACACGGACAGCTGTTCATCGGCGGGGAGTTGACCGATCCCCAGGGCCGGGACGTCATCGAGGTGATCTCGCCGCACACCGAAGAGGTCATCGGACGCGTCCCGCACGCCTCCCGGGCGGACGTGGACCGGGCCGTGGCGGTGGCCCGCCGGGCCTTCGACGAGGGACCCTGGCCGCGCATGAGCCTCGACGAGCGGATCGAGGTCGTCGGCCGGATCAAGGACGGCGTCACCGCCCGCCACGACGAGATCGCCCGCGTGATCTCCTCGCAGAACGGCTCGCCGTACTCCTGGAGCGTCCTCGCCCAGGCGCTCGGCGCGGTGATGGTCTGGGACTCGGCGATCGCCGTCGCGCGGAACTTCACCCACGAGGAGCGGCGCGAGGGCGTGCTCGGCAGCATCCTCGTGCGGCGCGAGCCGGTCGGGGTCGTCGCGGCCGTCGTCCCCTGGAACGTCCCGCAGTTCACCGCCGCCGCCAAACTCGCTCCGGCCCTGCTCGCCGGCTGCACGGCCGTCCTCAAGCCCTCGCCCGAATCGCCGCTCGACGCGTACCTGCTCGGCGAGATCACCCGCGAGGCCGGGCTGCCGGAGGGCGTGCTGTCGATCCTGCCCGCCGACCGGGAGGTCAGCGAGTACCTGGTCGGGCACCCCGGGATCGACAAGGTGTCCTTCACCGGGTCCGTCGCCGCAGGCAAGCGCGTGATGGAGGTCGCCGCCCGCAACCTCACGCGTGTGACGCTCGAACTGGGCGGCAAGTCCGCGGCCGTCGTCCTGCCCGACGCGGACGTCGAGACGGCCGTGGCGGGCATCGCCCCCGCGGCCTGGATGAACAACGGCCAGGCCTGCGTCGCCCAGACCCGCATCCTGCTGCCCCGCTCCCGCTACGACGAGTTCGCCGACGCGCTCGCCGCGGCGGCGGGCGCCCTGACGGTCGGCGACCCGCTGGACCCCGCCACCCAGGTGGGCCCGCTGGTGGCCCGGCGGCAGCAGCAGCGCAACCTCGACTACATCCGCGTCGGGCAGGAGGAGGGCGCGAAGATCCTCACCGGCGGCGGTCGCCCGGCGGGCCTGGACCGCGGCTGGTACGTCGAGCCGACCCTCTTCGGCGACGTCGACAACTCCATGCGCATCGCCCGCGAGGAGATCTTCGGCCCGGTCATCTGCCTGCTGCCCTACGACGACGAGTCCGACGCCGTGAAGATCGCCAACGACTCCGACTACGGGCTGAGCGGCAGCGTGTGGACGGCGGACGTCGAGCACGGCGTCGACATCGCCCGGCGGGTGCGCACGGGCACCTACTCGGTCAACACCTTCAGCCTCGACATGCTCGGCCCGTTCGGCGGCTACAAGAACTCGGGTCTGGGGCGGGAGTTCGGGCCCGAAGGGTACGGCGAGTATCTGGAGCACAAGATGATCCACCTGCCGGCGGACGCGTGACGATGGTCGACCGCTGGCACGTCGAGGTCGACCGCTCCCTGTGCATCGGCTCCGCCCAGTGCGTCCACCACGCACCGGACGGCTTCCGCCTCGACACCGCCCGCCAGTCCCACCCGCTCGCGCCCGACACGGACGCGAACGAGCGGGTGCTGGAGGCGGCGGAGAGCTGCCCGGTGGAGGCGATCCTGATCACGCTGGGGGACGGCGGGGAGGCGGTGTTCCCTCCGGAGGAGTAACCGCCCGGCACCCGTGCTCGGCGGCCGCTGTCCGGCACCCGGGCCTGGCGGCCGGCGCGCGCTGTCCGGTACCCGCTGTCCGGGGCATCGCCCCGCTGGCTCGCGGGGAGGGGGGGCTGGTGTCGGCCGCCCGGGGCATCGCCCCGTTGGCTCGTGGGGGTGCTGGTGCTCCCGGCCCGGGCATCGCCCCACTTGGCTCCCGGGTCTGCTGCCTGCCGCCCGGGGCGTAGTGCTGCCGGGGCGCGGGGGCTGGTGTTTGCCGCCGGGTCGAGTCCCGCCGGGTCGTGGGGTCGGGTGCTTGTTGTCCGGGGTATCGCCCCCACCGGCTCGTGGGGGCCGGCGCCCGCCGTCCGGGGCGCCGTCTCACCGTCTCGCCGGGCCGTCAGGCGCCGGGTGCGCGGTAGTCCACCCGCTGTCGGACGGCCTCGTCGACCTCCTCGGCCGACAGCAGCACGACCGTGCTCGTGCGGACCCCGCCGGCCGCCGAGACGACCATGCCCAGGGCCGCGGCGGAGGTGTTGCCCGGCAGCTCCGCCGTGACGTAGACGTCGTCCTCGCCGAAGGCCCAGTACATCGCCTCGACCCGGCCGCCCAGGCCGTCGACCATGCGCCCGACGACCTCGCGCCGCGCGCTCCCGCCTTCCTTGAGCAGCCCCTTGAGCCCGTCCGGGGTCAGCTTCACCTTGAAGAGGTACTTCGGCATCGGGGTCACCTTTCACTTCCGCCCGAGGAGTCGCATCGACTCCCTCATGTTCCTTCCGTCGCGCGCGGTCGTCGCGACGACAAGGGGTGCGAACGGGCCATATGGGTCACCCAGTGCATTTCCAGGGTATTCAGGTAAAAAATTCCGCCCAGGGTCTTCTCTCCGCGGGCAGAAGTCCTAACCTGGAAACAGGCCTACGGGACGAGTGAGGGAGTCCGACCGGAGTAGCCGACGTTGGCCGGAAGTTTCGGCTTCCGCCGGTGCCGACTGCGACGGTAGGGCTGAGAGGCCGGAAGGTCGCAGGGCCGCAAGGCCGGCGACCGGAAGGCGACCCCCAACACCTGATCCGGACCATGCCGGCGAAGGGAACCCGTCTCGTAGGTCGTTGTCGCGCGTCGGGGACGTCTACGTACGTCCGGGGATCACTTCCGCGCGTCGGGGGCCGTGAGGTCGATCAGCCGGCACACCGTCTCGATGTCGATCTTCACCTGGGCGATCGAGGCCCGGCCCGAGAGCCAGGTGATCAGCGCCGAGTGCCAGGTGTGCTCGATGACCCGCACCGCCGAGAGCTGCTGCGGGGTCGGGTTCTCCTGCCCCATCGCGTCCAGGATGATCGCCGTGGTCTGCCGGGACACCTGGTCGACCTCGGGGCTCACGCTGCGGTCGGCGAAGGTGAGGGCGCGGACCATCGCGTCGGCCAGGTGCGGCTCGCGCTGCAGGGCGCGGAAGGCCCGCATCAGCGTCTCCGCGACCCGCTCGGCCGCCGTCTCGCCCTGCGGGGGCTTCTTCCGCAGCGTGCCGTGCATGTGCTCCAGCTGGTCCTGCATCGTGGCGACCAGCAGATGGATCTTGGAGGGGAAGTAGCGGTACAGCGTGCCGAGCGCCACCTGCGAGGACTCCGCGACCTCGCGCATCTGCACGGCGTCGAAACCGCCCCGGCTGGCCAGCTGCGCACTCGCGTGCAGGATGCGGCGACGCCGGGCCTCCTGCCGCTCCGTGAGGGGAGCGGAGGCGGGGGCTGCGGCTCTGGCTTCCACCTTGGCCACCTTGTTCACCTTGGCGTTCACCTTGGCTTCCGCGGGCATGTGACGTCCCGTTCCGTGACCGTCCGTGAGGACGAGTGATCACACAGCATGGCACGGCACCGGCCGTGGCGTGAATCACCTGATCCACTGGTCACAGCGCCCCTACCTGCCGGTAGATTCGGAGCCTCCGAACGATCAAGTCTGAAACTTGTTCTAGATTAGCGTCCCGGCGTAATCTCGCGGGACAGTGCAGGGAGAAGGGGGCCCAGAGTGACCGCTGAGGCCAGGGAGGCCGGGGCCCCACAGGACCCGGCTGCCGACGGCTTGCGACCGCTCCACATCGCGCTCCTCACCTATAAAGGGAACCCGTTCTGCGGCGGCCAGGGCGTCTACGTCCGGCACCTCTCCCGCGAACTGGCCCGCCTCGGCCACCGCGTCGAGGTCATCGGCGCCCAGCCCTACCCCGTCCTCGACGAGGGCTACGACGGGCTGAGCCTGACCGAGCTGCCCAGCCTCGACCTGTACCGCCAGCCGGATCCTTTCCGCACCCCGGGGCGCGACGAGTACCGCGACTGGATCGACGCGCTCGAGGTCGCGACGATGTGGACCGGCGGCTTCCCCGAACCGCTGACGTTCTCGCTGCGCGCCCGCCGCCATCTGCGCGCCCGGCGCGGCGAGTTCGACGTCGTGCACGACAATCAGACCCTCGGCTACGGCCTGCTGGGCGACGTCGGCGCGCCCCTGGTGACCACCATCCACCACCCCATCACCGTCGACCGGCAGCTGGAGCTGGACGCCGCGGACGGCTGGCAGCGCCGCTACTCGGTGCGCCGCTGGTACGCCTTCACGCGCATGCAGAAGCGCGTCGCCCGCCGCCTGCCCTCCGTCCTCACCGTCTCCGGCACGTCCCGCCAGGAGATCGTCGACCACCTCGGCGTCCGCCCGGACCGCATCCACGTGGTCCACATCGGCGCCGACACCGACCTGTTCGCACCGGACCCCTCGGTGCCGGTCGTGCCGGGCCGGATCGTGACGACGTCCAGCGCCGACGTGCCGCTGAAGGGCCTGGTCCACCTCGTGGAGGCCCTCGCCAAGGTGCGAACCGAGCACCCCGGCGCCCACCTCGTCGTGGTCGGCAAGCGCCCCGCCGAGGGGCCGGTCGCCCACGCGATGGAGCGCTACGGCCTCGATGGCGCCGTCGAGTTCGTCAAGGGCATCTCCGACGCGGAGCTCGTCGACCTGGTCCGCTCGGCGCAGGTCGCGTGCGTGCCGTCGCTCTACGAGGGCTTCTCCCTGCCCGCCGCCGAGGCCATGGCGACGGGCACGCCGCTGCTCGCCACGACCGGGGGCGCGATCCCCGAGGTCGCCGGGAAGGACGGCGAGACGTGCCTCGCGGTGCCCCCGGGGGACTCCCAGGCACTGGCAGCGGGGCTGGGCCGCCTGCTGGGCGACGCGGAGCTGCGGGCGCGACTCGGAGCGGCCGGCCGGGAACGGGTGCTGCGGCACTTCACCTGGGCCAGGGCCGCGGAGGGGACGGTGGCCCGGTACCGCGAGGCCATCGAACGGGCCGGGGGCGGCGACGGCGTCACGGGCCGTACAGCGGCCCCGACCTCCGGCCGTTCCACGACCTCGACTTCCGGCCGTTCCACCACCCCGACCCCCGGCCGCTCCGCGCAGGCCGGCCCCGGGTCGGCCACGGGTGCCGGGGCGGCGGCCACGGGTGCAGGGGCGGCGGCCCCGGCCGGTGCCCTGTCCGCCGCACCCACAGATGTAGAAGGCGTCAACTCCGAAAGCAGGGCCACGTGCTGACCGTCGACTTCTCCCGGTTCCCGCTCGCCCCGGGCGACCGTGTCCTGGACCTCGGCTGCGGTGCCGGCCGGCACGCGTTCGAGTGCTACCGGCGCGGCGCGCAGGTCGTGGCGCTGGACCAGAACGCCGACGAGATCCGCGAGGTCGCGAAGTGGTTCGCGGCGATGAAGGAGGCCGGCGAGGCCCCCGAGGGCGCCACCGCCACGGCCATGGAGGGCGACGCCCTCGCGCTGCCCTTCCCCGACGAGTCCTTCGACGTCGTCATCATCTCCGAGGTGATGGAGCACATCCCCGACGACAAGGGCGTCCTCGCCGAGATGGTCCGGGTGCTGAAGCCGGGTGGGCGGATCGCCGTCACCGTGCCGCGCTACGGCCCCGAGAAGGTCTGCTGGGCCCTGTCCGACGCCTACCACGAGGTCGAGGGCGGCCACATCCGCATCTACAAGGCCGACGAACTGCTGGACAGGATCCGCGAGGCCGGCCTGGAGCCCTACGGCACGCACCACGCGCACGCGCTGCACTCGCCCTACTGGTGGCTGAAGTGCGCGTTCGGCGTCGACAACGACAAGGCCCTGCCGGTGCGCGCGTACCACAAGCTGCTCGTCTGGGACATCATGAAGAAGCCGTTGGCCACCCGGGTCGCCGAGCAGGCGCTGAACCCGCTGATCGGCAAGAGCTTCGTGGCGTACGCGACCAAGCCGCACCTGCCGCGTCTGAGCGACACCGGGGCGGACGCCCAGTGACGACTCCCCGGACGGAACACCTGGTCCTGCCCGGGGTGCTCACCGCCGGGCAGGCCGCCGAGACCGTCGCCGGCATCCTCGCCGTGCAGCGCGAGGACGGCGCCATCCCCTGGTTCCGGGGGCACCACCTCGACCCTTGGGACCACGTCGAGGCGGCGATGGCCCTCGACACGGCCGGCGAGCACGCGGCCGCCGAGCGGGCCTACCGGTGGCTGGCCCGGCACCAGAACGACGACGGCTCCTGGTACGCGGCCTACACCGACGGGGAGTTCGACGCCGTCACCGACCGCGGCCGGGAGACCAACTTCGTCGCCTACATAGCCGTCGGCGTCTGGCACCACTACCTCTCCACCGGCGACGACACGTTCCTGGACCGGATGTGGCCGACGGTGTACGCGGCGGTGGAGTTCGTGCTCCGGCTGCAACAGCCGGGCGGACAGATCGGCTGGCGCCGCGACGACGACGGCACACCGACCGCCGACGCCCTGCTGACGGGGTGCTCCTCCATCCACCACGCGCTGCGGTGCGCGCTGGCGATCGCCGAGCAGCGGGAGGAGGCGCAGCCGGACTGGGAGCTGGCGGCGGGAGCCCTGCGGCACGCCATACGCCACCACCCGGAGCGGTTCCTCGACAAGAACCGCTACTCGATGGACTGGTACTACCCGGTGCTGGGCGGTGCCCTGACGGGCGCCGAGGCCAAGTCCCGTATCGAGGAGGGGTGGGACCGGTTCGTCGTGCCCGGGCTGGGCGTGCGGTGCGTGGTGCCCAACCCGTGGGTGACGGGCGGGGAGTCGGCCGAACTCGCGCTGGCGCTCTGGGCGATGGGGGAGTCCGACCGGGCGCTGGAGGTCCTGCAGTCGATCCAGCACCTGCGGGACCCGGAGAGCGGGCTCTACTGGACCGGGTACGTCTTCGACGACGACGCCATCTGGCCGCGGGAGTTGACCACGTGGACAGCGGGTTCACTGCTGCTGGCCGTGGCGGCGCTGGGTGGGCACGAGGCGACGTGCCGGGTGTTCGGCGGGGACTTGCCCGTGGGGCTCGACTCGGACTGCTGCGCCTGAGAGCTCGGGGGGCTCGCTGAGCGTGCGGGCGCGGGTCGCGCGTGGCTGATCGCGCAGTTCCCCGCGCCCCTAGGGGGTGTCCGCAAAGTCCCGCCTGCCCCGCGACGCCCGGCACTCCCCCAAGCTCTTCGAGCAGGGGGTACCCCCACTCGCCGCACCGGGCGAACACCCGAGTACAACCAGTACGCGGGCGTCCGCCCGGCACGCCG
>NZ_JBEYZD010000053.1:0-60221 GCF_040645895.1 Streptomyces olindensis
CCCCGACTTCCTGCCCGCGCACCGCATCGAGCCCCACCACCTGGTCGTCTGGGCCGCGCGGTGGTACCTCGTCGCCTACGACCTCACCGACGGGCGGGCGCGGCGCCGCCCGCCGGGCCGGCCTGGCTGCTGGAGGAGGCGAGCGTACGGCTGCGCACCCGGTACAGGCCGGTGTCGAGGTCGTCCGCCTTCTCCAGGTGCACCTTGATCGGGCCCATGAAGGTGTAGCGCTGCTGCTTGGCGTAGTCGCGCACCATGCCGGCGAGCTCGTCGCCGAGCTGGCCGGAGTACGGGCTGAGCCGCTCGAAGTCCGGCGTGCTCAGCTCGACGATGAAGTCGTTGGGCACCACCGTCCGGTCGCGGTTCCAGATGGTGGCGTTGTTGTCGCACTCGCGCTGGAGCGCTCCGGCGATCTCCACGGGCTGGACCTCGGACTTGAACACCTTGGCGAAGGTGCCGTTGACCAGACCTTCGAGACGCTGCTCGAACTTCTTCAGGACTCCCATGGGGCACCTCCTCCGTCGCTGCCGTCCTGTGTACTGCCCTGCGGGCCGCTTGCCTGGTACTGCTTACTGATCGTATCCACGCGCCGGTCGATCGGCTGGTTCCCCCTGTCAGCCCGGCCGACGGGTGTCGACGCATGACGAAGTTCCCTGTGGAGCTCCTCTTCGAACTCCGGCGGGAGTACTGCCGCGCGCAACCGCTTCAGGTACTCCTGCCAAGGATCGTAGAGGCGGCCGGAGACCAGTGTCCCGCACCGGACTGTGGACCCCGACCCCCTCGTGGGGAGACAGGGGGTACCGGTACGAGGTTGATACGTGAAGCGACACGCGTTGATACGTGGCGGGGGCACCGAAGGTTCGGCGGGGGTTCTGCCTGCGGAACAAGGGATGTGAACCCACCCCGTCCAGCGTGCTAATGTTCTGGGTGTCGGAAGGCGCCAGCCCCCAAGGGGCAAGGGGCCCAGGACACACCCAATGCGCGGGTGGCGGAATAGGCAGACGCGCTGGATTCAGGTTCCAGTGCCCGCAAGGGCGTGGGGGTTCAACTCCCCCCTCGCGCACCGTCGGAACGGGCGGCATCGATCAGATGCCGCCCGTTCTTCGTGTCTGCGGGTGTGACGGTTGTCTCGGTGTCCCGCCGTGTGAGGAAGCTCTCAGGGCTGTCCCCGCGGGCTCACTCCCGAAGGCCTGCCGGGTCCGCCGGGCGGCGGCGCAGGGCGAGGGCGGTGGGGACGACCGCGGAGGCCGTGGCGAGCAGGGCGCAGGCCGTCACCGTCGCGCCGAGGGCCTGCCACGGCAGGGCGGGGGCGGGCCGGACCGACAGCAGCGCGAGGGCGCCGGTCAGGCCGGCCAGGTTGACGGCCGTGACCAGGAGGCCGAGGAGCGCCCCGGCCGCGACGACCGTGAGGGCCTCGGCGCCCGCCAGCCGCAGCACCTGCCACCGGGTGGCCCCGGCCAGCCGCAGCGCGGCCACGTCGCGGGCCCGGCCGGCGGCCCCCATGACCATGGTGTTGGCCACGGAGATGCCCGTGTAGAGGAGGGCGATGCCCAGGACCATCAGCAGACCGAGGCGGGTGGTGTGCTTCGTCGCGGGGTGGGTGGCCCGGAGCCATGCGTCGCGGGTGAGGACCTGGGCGGGGCCCGCGGCCCGGTCGAGGGCGGTGGCCACGGCCGCCGGGTCCGCGCCGTCGACGAGGGCGACGTCGATCCGGTCGATCGCGGCACCCGGGGCGTTGCGCGGGGTGACGTAGACGCCGTTGTTCCCGGTGCCGGTGGTCATCACCGCGGCGATGCGCAGGGTGCGGGGCGTGCCGTCGCCGAGCCACACCCGTACCCGCTCGCCCACCCGGTGCCGCCGCCACTCCTCGTTGACGATGATCGAGTCGTCGTCCAGGTCGCTCACCCTGCCCGCGGCGAGCGGGAGGCGGGTGGTGGCCGCCAGGGCGCCGGGGGTGGCGGCGCGGCCCTCGGAGCGGATCAGGGCCGCGCCGTCCTCCAGGACGTGGACGGCCGTCGAGGACGTGGGTGACAGCGCGGTGCCGGGGACGGCGCGCAGTCTGCGCAGGGTGGTGTCGTCGAAGGCGGTTCCGGCCGGTGGGGTGATGACGAAGGCGGCGGTGGTGCGGTCGCTCGTCTCCGTGGCCTTCGCCCGGTCCAGGGTCCCGGTGGCGCCGAGGAGGCAACCCGTGAGGGCGACGGTGACCAGGACGGGTGCCGCGAGCGCCGCGGTACGGCGTGCCCCGGTGGCGGTGTTCGCGCGGACCAGCATGCCGGTGGTCGAGGGCCGGCAGGTCAGCAGCCGGGTCAGGGGGCGCAGCGCGAGGGGGGCGAGCAGGGCGGCCGCGGTGATCAGCAGCATGGGGCGGCTGATGTAGGTCTTGCGGTGGAGGAGGTCGCCGGGGTCGCCGGTCAGGGAGAGGGTCAGGGTCACGGCGGAGGTGAGCAGGAGGGCCGTGCCGCACAGCAGGCGGCCCGGGGTGATCCGTCCGCTGTCCTCGCGCAGGTCCCGGGTGGGTGCGGTGCGGCCGGCGCGCCAGGAGGCCGCGGTCGCTCCGGCCAGGGCGACGAGGAGGCCGGTCCAGAAGGCCGCGTGGTAGGGCCAGGTGTGGTCGCCGATGGTGAACCAGGCGGGGGCGAGGCCCTCGTCGGCGACCCGGGCCGCCAGCAGGGGCGCGAGGTGGGAGCCGAGCACGCAGCCCGCGGCCGAGGCGATCGTGCCGACGGCGAGGGCCTCGGTGAGGACGGCGCGGCGGATCTGGCCCGGGGTGGCGCCGGTGGTGCGCAGCAGGGCGAACTCCCGGCGCCGCTGGGCCACCGCGAAGGCGAAGGTCGAGGCCACGACGAAGACCGACACGAAGGCGGTGACGCCGCCGGCGGTGCCGAACAGGGCGTTCATCGCGGTGAGCGCCTCGCTGTCCCGGTCGGGGTCGGCGTCGGCGAGGCGGCGGGCGTCACCGGTGAGGACCTGGGCGTCGCCGTCCACCGCCCGCCGCACGGCCGCCGGATCGGCCGTGACGGCCAGCTGGTGGAGCGCGGGGGCCAGCCGGGCGGCGCGGGCGTCCGTGAAGAACACGGCGTCCTCGAAGCCGCGCGGGGTCAGGGTGCCGACGACGCGTAGCGTGCCGCGGTCCGTGCGGAGCCGCTCGCCGAGGCGTGCCGGGGCGCCGGTGACGACGACCTCGCCGGCCGTGCGGGGTGCCCGGCCGGAGGCGAGGTCGTAGGGGGCGAACCGGGCGGTGGACCAGGGGTGGCCCACCAGGCGGGCGGGGCCGCTGCGCACGGGGAACGACCGGTCCTCGACGACCGGGCCCAGCTTCCGCACGGCGGCGACGGTCCCCGCGGGGAGGGGTCGCGGGTGGGTGAGCCGGGCCGTGCGGTCGCCGATGGGGGTCGGGACGCGCAGGGTGTCCTGGCTCTTGACGACGACCGGCGCGGCGGCGAAGCGCTCGGGGCCGCGTTCCGGGGCGGTCGCGGACGAGGCCAGGGCCAGGCCCGTCACGGTGAGCAGGGCCACGCCCAGGCAGAGGGCGACGAAGCTGCCGGTGAAGGCGGTCCAGCGGGTGCGCAGGGTGCGCAGGGTGACGGTCAGCACGGCACGGCCTCCAGGCGGGTCATGCGCGCGGCGATGGTGTCGGCGCCGGCGGCGGTCAACTCCCCGCTCACCCGGCCGTCGACGAGGAAGAGCACGCGGTCGGCGTACGCGGCGGCGACCGGGTCGTGCGTGACCATGACGACCGTCTGGCCCTCGTGGTCGACCAAGCCGCGCAGCAGGCCGAGCACCTCGCGGGCGGTGCGGGTGTCCAGGGCTCCGGTGGGCTCGTCGCCGAACAGCACGTCGGGGCGGGTGATCAACGCGCGGGCCAGGGCGACGCGTTGCTGCTGGCCGCCGGACAACTGCCCGGGCAGGTGCCGGGCCCGCTCGGCCAGGCCGACGCGGTCGAGTGCCTGGCGCACCCGGGTCTTCGCGACGCGGCGGCCGGCGAGGCGCAGGGGCAGGGCCACGTTCTGCTCGGCGGTCAGTGAGGGCAGCAGGTTGAACGCCTGGAAGACGAACCCGACGCGTTCGCGGCGCAGCAGGGTCAGGCGCCGCTCGCCCAGGCCGGTCAGTTCGGTGCCGCCCACGGTGACCGACCCGGAGGTGGGCCGGTCCAGTCCGGCGGCGCACTGGAGCAGGGTGGACTTGCCGGAGCCGGAGGGGCCCATGACGGCGGTGAAGGTGCCCTTGGGGAACGCGAGGGAGACGTCGTGGAGTGCGGTCACGGGGCCGTAGGTCCTGGTGACCGAGTCCAGCCGGACGGCGTCGTGTGTCATGGGGTTCCCCTGGTGTCGGTGCGGCGTCCACCGGTGTTTCGGTGTGGCGTCCACGAAACCGGTCGGGGGTGGGTCGGCGCAGTGCGGCGGGGCCTAGACCTGGGGGTAGGGCCAGGCCTACCCCGGAGCCTCCCTCTGGGCCCATGGCCCGGGCCGCGGGCGGCTCTTACGGTGATCCCCATGCTTCCTCGGAACGTGTGGCAGGCCCTGTCCCGCCCTGGCTATCTGCTGTCGGCGTGGCCCTGGCGGGCGGCCTGTTACCTGCTCACCGGCGCGGTGACCGGCGTCGTCGTGCTGGTGGGGATCGTGACGTCGGCGGTGGCCGGCGGGGTGCTCGCGCTCGCGCTGGTGGGGCTGCCGCTGCTGCTCGGGACGGCCCTGGCGGGCGTTCCCGTGGCGGCGGTGGAGCGGCGGCGGCTGCGGCTGGTCGACGCCGAGCCGGCGTCCGACCCGCACGAGCCGCCCGGGGAGCCGGGGCTGCGGCCCTGGCTGGTGACGCGGCTGCGGGAGCGGGCCACCTGGCGGGAGCTGGGCCACGCGCTGCTGTTCGCGGGACTGTTGTGGCCGGTCGACGCCCTCGCGTTCGCCGTCTTCCTGCTCGGCCCGCTGACCGTGGTCGCGACTCCGCTGGTGCTGGCCGTGGACGGTGAGGCGAAGGTGCTCAAGGTGTGGCTCGTCAGCACCTGGCCGGCCGCCGCCGGGTGTGCCGTCCTGGGGCTGCTCATGCTGGCCCTGGGCGCCTACCTGCTGGGCGTCGTGGCCGGGGCCCGGGCGGGGCTGGCCCGGCTGCTGGTCGCCCCGCGCGAGGCCGACCTGGGGGCCAGGGTGGTCGAACTGAGCCGGTCCCGGCTGCGGTTGGTGGACGCCTTCGAGGCGGAGCGGCGGCGGATCGAGCGCGATCTGCACGACGGGGCGCAGCAGCGGCTCGTCGCCCTGACGATGACGCTCGGCCTGGCCCGTCTCGACGCCCCGCCCGGCCCGCTCGCCGACCAGCTCGCCAAGGCGCACGAGGAGGCGGGCGCGGCCCTCGCGGAGCTGCGCGAGCTCATCCAGGGCATCCACCCCAAGGTCCTCGCCGACTACGGGCTCGAAGCGGCCGTCGCCGACGCCGCCGACCGCTCGGCCGTGCCCGTCGACGTCGACCTGGAGCTGCCCGGCCGGTTGTCCGAAGCGGTCGAGGCGGCGGCGTACTTCGTGGTGTGCGAGGCGCTCGCCAACGTGGGCAGGCACAGCGGGGCGAGCCGGGCCGAGGTGAGCGGCGGTCACCGCGAGGGCCGGCTGGTCCTGCAGATCCGCGACGACGGGCGGGGCGGTGCCCGGGCCGGTGCGGGCAGTGGGCTGACCGGGCTCGCCGACCGGGTGTCGGTGCTCGATGGCAGACTCTCCCTGTCCAGCCCGGCCGGCGGGCCGACCCTGCTGCGTGTGGAGATCCCTTGTGAGCCTGCGAGTTGACCGGCCGCTGCGGGTCGTCCTGGCCGAGGACAGCGTGCTGCTGCGGGACGGGCTCGTCGGGCTGCTCGGACGCTGCGGCCACGAGGTCGCCGCGGCCGTGGGGGACGCCGAGGCGCTGGTCGCCGCCGTCGGGGAGCACGCGCCCGACGTGGTGGTGACGGACGTGCGGATGCCGCCCGGCTTCCAGGACGAGGGCCTGCACGCGGCCGTGCGGCTGCGCCGGGAGCGGCCCACGCTGCCCGTCCTGGTCCTCAGCCAGTACGTGCAGCGCCGGTACGCCGCCGAGCTGCTGGACTCCGGCGACGGCACGGGCGTCGGCTACCTGCTCAAGGACCGCGTCGGCCAGGTCGAGGAGTTCGTCGCGGCGCTCGGCGAGGTCGCGGACGGCGGCACGGTCGTCGACCCCGAGGTGGTACGGCAGTTGCTGCGCCGCCGCCGTGACCCGCTGGAGCGGCTCACCCCGCGTGAGCGGGAGGTGCTGGCGCTGATCGCGCAGGGCAGGTCCAACGGGGCGATCGCGCGGGAACTCGTCGTCTCCGAGGCGGCCGTGGGCAAGCACGTCTCCGGCATCCTCACCAAGCTGGACCTGCCGCCGGCGGACGACACCCATCGCCGGGTGCTGGCCGTGCTCGCGTACCTGCGGGCGTAGTCCTGGCGGCGGCTAGTCCCGGCAGTCGGCGGCGCGTTGTGCAAAAACCAGCGAGTTGGTTTCATTGCGTCGCCATCGCAGCCCTGCAGGGGAGCCACGGGTGACCAAACAGGACCGGGCCGTCCGGACCCGCTTCGCGCTGATCCGGTCGGCGGCCGAGCAGTTCGAGGCACGGGGGTACGTCCGGGCCAGTCTCGCGGAGATCAGCGCGGGGGCCGGGGTCAGCTCCGGTGCGCTGCACTTCCACTTCGCGAACAAGGCCGCCGTGGCCGAGGCCGTCGAGGACGCCGCCGCCCTGGCCCTGCGCCGGATCGCGCGCCGGAGCCGTGACGGGGACGGGTGCGCCCTGCAGCGCCTCGTCGACGTCACCCACCAGGTCGCCCGGCTGCTGTGTGCCGACGTCGTGGTGCGGGCGGGGTTACGGCTCAACGCCGAGGCGGTCGCCGGGCGGGTGCGCGATCTGCGCCGGGAGTGGCGGGAGTGCGTGCACGAGCTGCTGGCCGAGGCGGATCGGCGGGGTGAACTCGCCGCCGGTGTGCCGCCGCACCGCACCAGCGCCGTCGTCCTCGCCGCCACCACCGGCATCGAGGTGCTGGCCCGGGAGGACCACGGGTGGCTCGCGCAGCCCTCGCTGACGGACGTGTGGCAGCTGCTCCTGCCGTGCGTGGCGGCGCCGCACCTGGCCGGTGCGCTGGACCCGGCGGGCACCGACCCGGAGGGCGGGGACGCCGAGGCGGGTCCGGCCGCGCGCGCGGACCGGGAGGAGTCCGGCACGGCGGCGGGGCTCGCGCTGCGGTAGGGGCGCTCCGGACCACCCCCATGGCCGACAGCGTGTGAAGCAATGGCCAAAACAAACCGGATGCCAAGTTTTCTCCCCGCCCGGATCGCACCATGGTGTCCCAGCCTCTGGACCGAGGAGCGATGAGTCATGGCACAACAGGCCTGCCCCTTCCTGGCGATCCACCCGTCCGGCCAGGATCTCTACGGCGAGATATCCCGCATCCGCGCCCAGGGCCCGGCCGTGGAGGTCGAACTCCCCGGCGGCGTCAGGGCGTGGTGGATCAACGGCCTGGAGCTGAACAAACGGCTCCTGGCCGGTCCCGAGACGAGCAAGGACGCCTACCAGCACTGGCCGGCCTGGATCAACGGGGACATCTCCCGCACCTGGCCGCTCGCCATCTGGGTCTCCGTGCGCAACATGGTCACCGCCTACGGCACCGACCACAGCCGGCTGCGCAAACCGATGGCCGCCGCCTTCACCAAGCGCCGCGTCGACGCCCTGCTGCCGCGCGTCCAGGAGATCGTCGACCGCGCCCTGGACGACCTGGAGCGGCTTCCGGAGGGCGAAGTCGTCGACCTGCGCGCGGCGTTCGCGGCGCCGGTGCCGCACGAGGTGGTCTGCGAACTCTTCGGCGTACCGCAGGGCGAGGACGGTCCGCGGGCCGCGCTCTACCGCATCATCAACGGCTTCTTCGACACGGCGATCTCCCTGGAGGACGCCCAGGCCAACGCCGTCGACCTCTACGCCACGCTGACCGCGTTCCTCGAGGACAAGCGCGCGCACCCGGCCGACGACCTGACGACCGCGCTCATCGCCGCGCGCGACGAAGGCAGCCTCAGCGAACAGGAGTTGATGGACAACCTGATCCTGCTGCTCACGGCGGGCTTCGAGACGACCGTCAACCTCATCGACAACACCGTGCACAGCCTGCTCGCCCACCCCGACCAGCTCGACCTCGTCCGCTCCGGGCGGGTGTCCTGGGAGGACGCCATCGAGGAGTCGCTGCGCCACGAGGCGCCGGGTGCCATGTCGGGCCTGCGCTACGCCGTCGAGGACATCGAGATCGAGCCCGGGCTCACCATCCCGAAGGGCGACGCGGTGGTCGTGTCCTTCGCCGGCGCCGGACGCGACCCCGAGCGGCACGGCCCCGACGCCGACCGGTTCGACGTCACCCGCGCCACCAGCCGCGACCACATCTCCTTCGGCCACGGCGTGCACCACTGCCTGGGCCGGCCCTTGGCCATGGCCGAGGCGACGGCGGCCCTGACCTCCCTGTTCGACCGTTTCCCGCGGCTGGCCCTGGCCGATCCGTCCCGACCGCCGAAGCGGCTCCGGTCGATCATCTCCACGGGGCACGAGTCGCTGCCCGTGCTGCTGCACGGCCGGGAGGCGGGTCCGCGTCCGGAGGAGGCGTAGAGGGTCAGGAAGCCGGCCGGTCGCGCAGGAAGGAGCGGTACCAGGGTGCCGCGCGCCGGAATCCGGCCGCGAAGCCCTCGCCGGGAGAGCAGTCGAGGTCCTTCCAGAAGGCGTCGTCCACGAACCAGTGGTCGACGGTCAGCATGCCGAGGTGATGGAGGGCGAGCGGCGAACCGGCGGCCCGGTCCAGGGCGGTGGCGACGTCCACCGCCGCACCGCCGCCGGGCTCCCCCAGGTGCTCGCGCACGGCCCCGAGCAGCTCCGGAACCGCCACCGGCTCGGGATGGCCGACGTGGTGTACGCCGCCGCTGCGCGCCGGGGAGAGCGCCGCGGCCACGACCGCGCGGCCCAGGGTGTCCACGTCGATCATCGACTGCAGCGCCGTGCAGCCGGTCACCGTCGCCGACAACTCGCGCAGCAGCCCGACCAGTCCGGGGACGACCCAGCGGTCGCCCTCGCCGTACACGAGGTGCGGTCGCAGCACCAGGCCGCCCGCGTCGAGGACGTGCCGTTCGGCGGCGGCCCGGGTGCGGCTGGTGGCCGACGCGGGCGCGACCGGCACCTCGCCGGGTCGTACGCCGCGGAAGGGGCCCCGGCCGTACACGGCGGCCGTGCTCACGTACACGATCCGGCGCACTCCGGCCCGCACGGCCTCCTCGACCAGGGCCCGGGTGCCCCGGTCGTTGACGGCCTCCACCGTCGCGGCGTCGCCGCCGATCCGGGTGGCGCAGTGCACCAGGACGTCGGTGTCCGCGCAGGCGCCGCGCAGGGAGGCCGGGTCGGACAGGTCGCCGTGGACGGTGTCGGCCCCGGGTCCCGCGTGCCGGGACAGCGTCCGCACCCGGACGCCGGGCCGGCCGCGGGCCGCGGCGACCGCGCGGCTGCCGACGAAACCGCTCGCGCCGGTGATCAGGAAGGTGACCGTCACGGCAGGGACCGTACCCCCGCCGTCCGCGCGGAGGTCAGCGTGGCGGTGAAGACGGTCTCGCCGTCCTGCCGCCCCGACACGCGCACGGTCACCTCCTCCGGGTCCTTGTCGAGCAGCTCCGTCTCGAGCCGGCACGGGCTGTGCAGCTCGGCGTACCGGGCGAAGTCGGCCGTCATCGTGCGGGGCAGGAAGGGACGGTGGCCGGACGCGGCGGCCGCGGCCTGGCGGGCCGCCTCGAACAGGACCATGCCGGGGACGTGGTCGTTGGGCCGGGGGAAGAGGACCGGGTGGCCGGTGTCCACGCGCAGCAGCCAGACGCCGGGGTGGTCGTCGGGCCGGCCGGCGGGGTGGTCTTCGGGGGCGAGGACGACGTCCTCGGGGCGGGAGCGGCCGGCGAGTTCCGGCGCGATGCCGGGCAGCAGCGGCACGGGCGTGTCCGCCGCGGCCAGCTGCCGTCCCCGCAGGCGGCGGTAGGCGAGCGGCGAGGTGCAGCCGGTGCTGCCCGTGCCGCGGGCCACGAAGCGGCCGGCGCGGCGGAACTCCATCGTGGTCCGCATGCTCGCCAGGCCGCGGCCGCGGCGGCGGATCTCGGAGCACACGACGTCGATCTCGACCGGTTCGGCGGCGTCCGACAGCAGCAGCGCGGACGGGTCGGCGAACACCGTCAGGTCCCACATGACGAAGTGGGTGTCGGCAGGGGCGCCGAACTCGGCGTGCGCGAGCACCATCGAGGCCTGCCGCAACGTTTCGCCCACGACCATCGGGTCCTGGTGGCGGTCGTCCACGGGGCCGAAGAAGGGGTGGGCGGCCGGCCAGTGCGCGGTGAAACGGAAGCGGGTGTCGGAGATTCTGCTCCACCGGGTGGGGAAGACGTCCGTGTCGGTGGTGCGGTGGGCGAGTTCCTTGGTGACGGGGTTGGTGTGGGTGACGGGGCTGGGCTCGGCGGTGGCGTGGGGTGCGGGTTCTTCGGGGGTGGCGGTGTGGGATGCGTGTTCTTCGGCGCTGGCGGTGGCGTTGGTGGCGGCAGTTGCGGGCTGCGGCGGGGCCTCCGCGGTGGCGGTCGTCTGTGGCGTGTTCTCGACGGTCGCAACAGTTCTGTTTGCCGGACGGCCCTCTCGTCCGGTCTGATCGTCCGTGAGTGCGCTTAAAGGTCCTGTCTGCGGCATGAGAACCCCCAGGATCGGCTGCCTGGCTGCGGTCGGCGTCTGACTAAGATACGGACGAGCCGGTTTTTTTCAAAGGGTGGGTCAAGCTGCCGGGACAGGCTCTCGCGCCCTCGCTGCACAGCGACTTCACAGGGATCGACGGAGATCAGGAGGCATCCGATGGCGCGACAGGAGCGCGCGATCCGCACCCGGCGGACCATCCTGGAGGCGGCGGCGGCCGTCTTCGACGAACGCGGCTACACCTCGGCGACCATCGGGGAGATCCTGGACCGCGCCGGCGTCACCAAGGGCGCGCTGTACTTCCACTTCGGCTCCAAGGAGGAGCTGGCGGTCGGGGTGTTCGAGGAGCAGCTCGCGATCACGCTCCCGCCGCAGTCCAGCAAGCTCCAGGAACTCGTCGACTCCGGGCTGGTCCTGGCCCGGCGGCTGCGGTCCGAGCCGCTGGTGCGGGCCAGCGTGGGGCTCGCCCTCGACCAGGGGGCCATGGACCTCGACCGGACGGCGGCCTTCCGCATGTGGTTCGACCAGAACGTGCAGCGACTGGCGGAGGCGAAGGCGCAGGGCGAGCTGCTGCCGCACGTCGACGTGGCCGAGACGGCGGAGCTGCTGGTGGGCAGCTTCTCGGGGGTGCAGCTGCTGTCCCAGCTGCGCTGCCAGCGGCAGGATCTGGAGCGCCGTGTCGTCGTGATGTTCGAGCACTTCCTGCCCAGCATCACGGTCCCCGCGGTGCTGGCCCGCCTCGACATCTCGGTGGACCGGGCCGAACAGGTGCTGGCCCAGGGGCGGGTGGAGCAGGGGCCGGTGGATGACGGACGGGCGGCCCACGCACCCGTGGACGAGCGACAGGCGGAGCAGGGGGCGGTTGTGCCTGCGCAGGCCTCGTCGGGGGCGTGACGGCCGGGGCACTCGGAGACCGGGTCGTCCGGCGTACGGCCGCTGCCTTGACGCAGGTTGTCCACAGATGTGGAGTTGTCCACAGGGTCTGACGCGTTTCGGCCGCCGGTTGTACGGTCGGCACGAGTTGATGTTCGTGCGCGTGCGGGGGAGGCGGTCGGTATGACCAGGGCTGAGGACGAGACCGGGAACGGGACGGGGCGTCGGCTGCCCCGGGTGCGGGGCTTCGCCGAGTGGCCGGCCGAGGGCTCGCCCAAGGAGGAGGGCAAGGCCCTGCGCAGGCGGATCCCGCGCCACGCGCACGCCGCGCTCGACCTGGACACCTCCCGGCCCGACGCGGTCAGCGCCGTCGAGGAGTCGGGCCGCGGCCGCCTGCCCGAACTCACGCCGATCCGGGTCGGCCGCATGGCCGCCACGCCCTTCGCGTTCCTGCGCGGCGCCGCGGGCCTCATGGCCTACGACCTCGCGCGCACCCCCATGACCCGGATCGGGGCCCAGATCTGCGGCGACGCCCATGCGGCCAATTTCGGCCTGTACGGCGACGCGCGCGGCGGCCTCGTCATCGACCTGAACGACTTCGACGAGACGGTGCACGGCCCCTGGGAGTGGGACCTCAAGCGCCTCGCCGCCTCTCTGGTGCTCGCGGGCCGGGAAGCGGGCGCCGACGAGAACCAGTGCCGCAAGGCGGCGTACGACGCGGTGGGCGCCTACCGCCGCACCATGCGGCTGCTGGCCAAACTGCCGGTGCTGGACGCGTGGAACGCCATCGCGGACGAGGAACTCGTCTCCCACACGGACGCCCATGACCTGCTCGGCACCCTGGAGCGGGTCTCCGAGAAGGCCCGCCACAACACCAGCGGACGCTTCGCGGCCAAGTCGACCGAGGCCGTCGAGGGCGGCGGGCGCCGCTTCGTCGACGCCCCGCCGGTGCTGCGGCGCGTCCCGGACGAGGAGGCGGCGGCCGTCGCGGCGTCCCTGGAGGAGTACGTCGGCACGCTGCCCGAGGACCGCCTGCCCCTCCTCGCCCGGCACGCGGTGCACGACGTGGCGTTCCGCGTCGTCGGCACCGGCAGCGTCGGCACCCGCTCCTACGTCGTGCTGCTCCTGGACCACCGGGGCGAGCCGCTGGTGCTCCAGGTGAAGGAGGCGCGGGCGTCGGCCCTGGTGCCGCATCTGGTGACCGCCGGTTTCGAGGCGCCGGAGGCCGGCCACGAGGGACGGCGGGTCGTGCTCGGCCAGAAGCGGATGCAGGTCGTCAGCGACATCCTGCTCGGCTGGACGACGGTCGACGGACGCCCCTTCCAGGTCCGCCAGTTCCGCAACCGCAAGGGCAGCGTCGATCCCGCCGCCCTGGCCGCCGACCAGATAGACGACTACGGCCGGATGACCGGCGCCCTCCTGGCCCGGGCCCACTCCCACAGCGCCGACCCCCGCCTCATCGCCGGGTACTGCGGCAAGAGCGAGGAACTGGACGAGGCGATGGCGGCGTTCGCCGTGGCCTACGCGGACCGCACCGAGGCGGACCACGCGGAGCTGGTGGCGGGCGTGCGCGCGGGGAAGGTCGCGGCGGAGCTGGGGGTGTAGCGGGACGGCAGGCGGCTGCGCCGGTCCGTGCGGCACCCCGGGTCCGCTCCCAGGGTGCCCGGAGGGCAGGGGCGCGGAGGCGGTCGGCCCGTGGCCTACGCTGGTCGGGTGACGACCCCCGAAGCTGAGCAGGACGGTGGCGACGCCGCCCGCCCCGAGGCACGGCTGGAGCGGGCCGTGCGGGCCGCCGAGCAGGCGCTGATCGAGTACGAGATCGCGGTGGAGACCTTCCGCGTCGAGGTCGAGAACTTCTCCCGCCTGCACGAGCAGAAGCTCGGCCCGCTGTACGCCCGGCTCGAGGAGCTGGACGCCCGGATCCTGGAGGCCAGGGCCGCCCGCAGCGGCGATCCCGAGGACCGGCGCCGGGCGGAGGAGGCCAGATCCCGGCTCGCGCCCATCCCGGGCGTCGAGGAGCTGCTGCACGGCTGGATGGACGACAGCGGCCTGTTCCCCGAGGCCGTGGCGATGCTCACGGACCAGGCGGTCCGGCCCCCGCAGCGGGTCCGCCCCAGCGAGGAGGCCCGCAAGCTCTACCGCGACCTGGCCCGCAAGGCCCACCCCGACCTGGCCCAGGAGGAGAAGGAGCGCGAGCGGCGCGAGGAGTTCATCACCCGCGTCAACGCCGCCTACGCGCGGGGCGACGAGGCGGAGCTGCGCGAACTCGCCGAGGAGTGGGCCAAGGGGCCCGAGCTGAAGCGGGGCCCGAGCCGCGCCGAGGAGCTGTACGCCCGGCTCGAGTGGCTCGCCCAGCGCAAGGAACTGCTCGCCCTGCTCGCCCGGGAACTGGAGGAGAGCGCCATAGGCCACATGCTCCAGCTGGCCCCGGACGACCCGGACCGTCTCCTGGACGAGATCGGGCAGGGGCTGCTCACCCAGCTCGCCGACCGGGAGAGGGAGCTGGCCGCGCTGCTCGGGGAGGGCTGAGCCGCGCCCCGGCCGTCCCACCGGGCAGTCCGGTAGCGTCGGACGCATGAGTTTTGGAGCTGGTGTGCCCACGGTCGCGGTCGCGGACCTCAAGGACGACGACTTCCTGCTGGACGTCCGGGAGGACGACGAGTGGAAGGCCGGTCACGCCGAAGGCGCGCTGCACATCCCGATCAGCGAGTTCGTCGCCCGGTTCGGTGAGCTGACCGAGGCCGCCCCGCAGGACGGCCGGGTGCATGTGATCTGCCGCTCCGGCGGCCGGTCCGCGCAGGTCACGATGTACCTGGCCCAGCAGGGCATCGACGCGGTGAACGTCGACGGCGGCATGCAGGTGTGGGAGGCGGCGGGCCGACCCGTCGTGACGGACGAGGGCCAGCCCGGGTTCGTCCTCTAGCGTCGGCTGCTCGGGCCGGCGGCTGGTCGGGCCGCGATGGGTCAGGCCGGCGGCTGGTCGGGCCGCGATGCGTCAGGCCGGCGACTGGTCAGACCGCGATTGGCCAGGCCAGCGGGTGATCAGGCCGGCGACTGGTCAGGCCAGCGCGTGGTCAGGCCAGTGGGTGCGTGGCCAGCAGGTCGCCCAGGGCCTCCTCGTGGGCCGCCGCCGGGCCGAGCGACAGCTCCAGGTGCTTGGCCCAGGCGTGGTACCGGTGCAGCGGGTAGTCGACGTCGGCGCCGAACCCGCCGTGCAGGTGCTGCGCGGTCTGCACGACCCGGCGCACGCCCTCCGCCGCCCAGATCTTGGCGACGGCGACGTCACCGGCGGCGGGCAGCGCGCCCGGTGCCCCCGAGGCGATCCGCCACGCCGCCTGCCACAGCGTGGCCTCCATCGCGCGCAGGTCGATGTACCGGTCGGCGGCCTGCACGGCGACGGCCTGGAAGGTCGCGAGGGGGAAGCCGAACTGCTCCCGCCCGCTCGTGTACTCCGCGGTCATCCGCAGCACGCGTTCCCCGAGCCCGAGCGCCAGCGCACACGTCCCGGTGGCCAGCAGGTCCCGCAGCCACTCCCAGGCGCCGTCGGCGTCGATCACGTCCCGGGCGGCGAGCCGCGCCGACTCCAGCCGCAGCTCGGCGAGCCGCTCGCCGCTGGTGGAGAACTGCTCGGCGAGGCCGACGCCCTGGTGCCCGCGCGGGACCAGGGCCAGCACGCTCCGGCCGGTCGGGGTGTGCGCGGGGACGACCGTGACGTCCGCGTCGTACGCCCACGGCACCGCCGTCTGCACACCGTCCAGCACCCAGACCCCGCCGTCCCGCCGCGCGGTCACGGCGAGCTCGGCCGGGTCGTGGCCGGTGCGGCCGTGCGCGGCGACGGTCAGCACGGTCTCGCCCCGGCCGGCCCGGGCGAGCAGCGCGGACTTCGCCTCGTCACCGCCGTAGGCCTGTACGGCCGCCGCTGCCGCGCTGCTCTCCAGCAGCGGCACCCTGGCCAGCACCCGGGCCGACTCCCGCAGCACCAGGCACAGCGCGATGGCGTCCAGACCGGCCCCGCCGTACTCGGCGTCGAGCAGCAGGCTGAGCAGGTCCGCGTCGGCGAGCCGGGCCCACAGGGCGTGGTCGCAGGCCTCGGCGACGGCGCCCCGGGTGAGGGCCGGGCTCGGCACGGCGTCGGGGGCGACCCCGGCGAACACGCCCTTCGCCGCCTCGGCCGCCGCCTGCTGCTCCTCGGTGAAGGTGAAGTCCACGGTGCCTGTCCTCCCGGCGATCCCGTTGAGCTGACGGGGCGTCAAGATAGAACAGGTTCTAGAAGAAGGGAATGGGTGTACGGGCGTGCGCCGTAGGGTGTCACTCCTGCGGGCCATCCGCCGGCGCGCCCTGTGGATAACCTGCGGGGGTCCCCTGTGGACCAGGGGGACCGCGCTCCCGGGCGGACGCGGGCGCCGTACGGTCGGCTCGCGCGGTGTGGCGAGGGCCATGGTCCGGACCGGTGTCAGGGGCTGTGCCCGGGTGGGAGGCCTGAGTACCGTGCCGGTGCCGACGCGCGCGGCGCCGCGTGGGCGGTACGAGGCCCCGCGGCCGGGCGGGCGGAACGACGGACCGTGATCGGGAACGGGGCGGAATGAACGCGTACGACGAGGGCTCGGACGCCCGGCACGGGCCGGACGCGCCGGCCGAGCCGCCTCCGCCCGCCGAGCCCGGCCCGCCCTTGGTGCCGCCTCCGCCCGCGGACCCCCGCAGCGGTGTCGCGGCGCTCCCCCTCCGCTACCAGGTCGTCGTCGCCGTGGCGCTGGCGGTCGTCGCGATCGGGGTCTGTGTGCATCTGGGGATGATGTTCCTGCACGTCGCGCCGCCGAACACGGTCACCAAGGAGCACGGCAGGGCCGTGGACGACTGGGTCTATCCGGAGTTCGAGCAGAACTGGAAGCTCTTCGCGCCGAACCCGCTGCAGCAGAACATCTCGATCCAGGTCCGTGCCCAGGTCCGGACGACGGACGGCATGACGCTGACGACCGGCTGGTACGACCTGTCCGCCGAGGACGGCCGGGCCATCGACGGCAATCTGCTGCCCAGCCACACCCAGCAGAACGAGCTGCGCCGCGCCTGGGACTTCTTCGTCGCGACGCACGACGCCGAGAACCGCCCGGTGGGCCTGCGCGGCTCGCTCTCCGAGTCGTACCTGCGCCGGATCGCGGTGCTGCGCCTGGACCGCGACGACGCGGTGCGGGCGACGACCGGGGGCGGCGGTGCCGTCGAGCGGGTGCAGGTCCGCTCCCGCACCAGCAACGTGCCCCCGCCCGAGTGGAGCCGCGAGAAGGTCTCCACGACGCCGTCCTACCGCGAGCTGCCGTGGTGGAGGGTGCCGCGGGACGAGGCCGCGGGAGGTGTGCGGTGAACCGCTTCTCGCTGTGCGTCTCGCGTGGGATCGCCCGGGTCACCGAGGCCGCCCTCGGCCCGTACCAGACCGCCGTCATCCGCATCGGCTTCAGCGCGACCTGGCTGCTGTTCCTGCTGCGCGAGCTGCCCCACCGCCATGAGCTCTACGGCCCCGACGGCCCGTGGAGCTGGAACCTGGCCGAGCAGCTGATCGGCACGAACGGGGCCTTCACCGCGCTGCTGTGGTCCGACGGCCGGATCTGGTTCGAGAGCGTCTACGCCCTCGCGATCCTCGCCAGTGCCCTGCTGATGCTGGGCTGGCGGACCCGCACCATGTCGGTGCTGTTCATGGTCGGCGTGCTGTCGCTGCAGAACCGCAGCGTCTTCATGGGCGACGGCGGCGACAACGTGCTGCACCTGATGTCGGTCTACCTGGTGTTCACGCGCTGCGCCCAGGTGTGGTCCCTGGACGCCCGGCGGGCCTCGCGGGCCGGGGCGGCACGCGCGCGGGGCGAGCGGGTCACGGACCGGACCGGACCGGTCCTGTGGGGCGTGCTCGGGTTCGTGCTGGTCGCGGCGACCCTGGCCGGCCGGATGCAGGGCGAGTGGCTGATACCGGCGCTGCTGTGGACCGTGTGGGCCGGGCAGGCGCTGTGGTGGCTGGCCGGGCGCCGCGCGAGGTCCGGTGAGACGCGGCTCCTGCTCGACGTCGTCGCGAACGTCGTGCACAACGGCGCCCTGCTCGTGATCATGGCGGAGGCCTGCCTGATCTACGCCACGGCCGGCTGGTACAAGATCCAGGGCTCCCGCTGGCAGGACGGCACCGCGGTCTACTACCCGCTCCACCTGGAGTACTTCTCGCCCTGGCCGGCGCTCGCCGACCTGCTGTCCGCCAGCGGCACGCTGGTGATGCTCATGACCTACGGGACCGTCCTCGTGCAGGTCGCCTTCCCGTTCACCCTGTTCAACCGGCGGGTGAAGAACGTCCTGCTCGCCGTGATGATCACCGAGCACGCCGTGATCGCCGTCGTCCTGGGCCTGCCGTTCTTCTCGCTGGCGATGATCGCGGCGGACGCGGTGTTCCTGCCGACGACCTTCCTGCGCCGCCTGGGCGGCGGGGCGGCGCGCGCACGTAACCGCCTCCTCCTTCTCCTCCGGCGCGACCGGCGCCACCGCCGTGAGCCGCCGGCCGGGCCGCACGCGCACGAGAGCCCCGAGGGCACGCACGTAGGCTTCGGAGCATGACCGACCCCGTCGCCCTCTGGCACCGGCTCGCCGGCGACACCGTCCTGCTCGACGGCTTCCACGCCCTCAAGCACGCGCTGCGGTTCGGCGCCGAGGTGCCGGTGGCGGTCGCCGCGGACCGGACGGCCGCGCTCGCCCTCGCCGACGAGCTGGCTCCCGACGTACGGGACGGTCTGGCCGCGCTGCTGACTCAGGTGCCGCCGGAGACGTACGCGTCGCTCGTGCCGCGCCCGCATCCGACGGCGGTGGCCGCCCTGGCCGTACGGCCGTCCCGTGAATCCAACCTCGACAAGCTCGCGGCCACGCCCCGCACGGCCCCCGTCGTGGTCCTCGACAACCCGCGCAACCTGGGCAACGCCGGGGCGGTGATCCGCCTGGCCGCCGGCTTCGGGGCGACGGGGGTGGTCACCACGGGGACGGTCGACCCCTGGCACCCCACGGTCGTACGCGGTGGGGCCGGGCTGCACTTCGCGACGGCGGTGGAGCGGCTGGAGGTGTCCGAGCTGCCGTCCGGCCCGCTGTTCGCCCTCGACCCCGAGGGCGACGACATCCGGGGCGTCAAGCTCCCGGACGACGCCGTCCTCGCGTTCGGCTCGGAGCGCACGGGCCTGTCGACGGCACTGCGCGCGCGTGCGGACCACCTGCTGTCCCTGCCCATGCGCCCCCAGGTCAGCAGCTACAACCTGGCGACGAGCGTGGCCATGACCCTGTACCACTGGAGCTGCCGCGCGGGCACCCCCTAGGCCTCCCGCCGCACCTCGACCACCCGGAACCGGTTGGCGACGAACGCCCCGTCGCACAGCGCCGCGCTGGCCGCCGGGTTGCCGCCCGATCCGTGGAAGTCGGAGAACGCGGCCGTCTGGTTCACATACACCCCGCCCGTCAGGTTCAGCGACAGCTGCGCCGCCTCCTCCAGGCACACCTCCTGCACGGCCTGCTCGACCTCGGCGTCGGTGGTGTACGCGCCGACCGTCATCGCGCCCTTCTCGCGGATGGTCCGGCCGAGCAGCTCCACCGCGTCCGTCACCGAGTCCACCGCGACGGCGAAGGACACCGGCCCGAAGCACTCGCTCATGTACGCGGCCTCCGCGTCCGGCTTGGCCCCGTCCAGCTTCACGATCACCGGCGTGCGGACGACCGCGCCCGGGAAGTCCGCGTTGGTGATCTCCCGGGACGCCAGGGCGACCTCGCCCAGGCCCGGCGCCTTCTCCAGCCGCGCCTTCACGTCCGGGTTGACGATCGCGCCCAGCAGCGCGTTCGCCCGGGCGTCGTCGCCGAGCAGGCCGTCCACGGCCTTCGCGAGGTCCGCGACGACCTCGTCGTACGACTTGGGGCCCTGGTCCGTCGCGATGCCCTCGCGCGGGACCAGCAGGTTCTGCGGGGTCGTGCACATCTGGCCGCTGTACAGGGACAGCGAGAAGGCCAGGTTGGAGAGCATGCCCTTGTAGTCGGACGTGGAGTGGACGACGACCGTGTTGACGCCGGCCTTCTCCGTGTAGACCTGGGCCTGGCGGGCGTTGGCCTCCAGCCAGTCGCCGAAGGTCGTTGAGCCCGTGTAGTCGATGATCCGGATCTCGGGGCGCAGGGCCAGCGTCTTGGCGATGCCCTCGCCCGGGCGCTCGGCGGCCAGCGCCACCAGGTTCGGGTCGAAGCCCGTCTCGGCCAGCACCTCGCGGGCGACCTGCACGGTGAGCGCGAGCGGCAGCACCGCGCGCGGGTGGGGCTTGACCAGGACCGCGTTGCCCGTGGCCAGGGAGGCGAACAGGCCCGGGTAGCCGTTCCACGTCGGGAAGGTGTTGCAGCCGATCACCAGGCCGATGCCGCGCGGGACCGGCGTGAACTGCTTGTTCATGGCCAGCGGGTCGCGCTTGCCCTGCGGCTTGGTCCACTCGGCGTTGTCCGGCGTGCGCACCTGCTCCACGTACGCGTACGCCACCGCCTCCATGCCGCGGTCCTGCGCGTGCGGCCCGCCCGCCTGGAACGCCATCATGAACGCCTGGCCGGAGGTGTGCATGACCGCGTGCGCGAACTCGTGCGTCCGGTCGCTGATGCGCTTGAGGATCTCCAGGCAGACCACCGCGCGCTGCTCCGCGCCCGCGTCCCGCCAGGCCCGCTGCCCGGCCTTCATGGCGGGCAGCAGCACGTCGAGGTCCGCGTGCGGGTACGTCACGCCCAGGTCGATGCCGTACGGGGAGGTCTCGCCGCCCACCCAGTCGTCCGTCCCGGGCTGGCCGAAGTCGAGGCGGGTGCCGAGCAGGGCGTCGAAGGCGGCCTTGCCCGCGGCCGCGTCCAGGCTGCCGTTCTCCCCGTAGGCCTTGGGGTGCTCGGGGTGCGGGGACCAGTACGCGCGCGTGCGGATCGCTTCCAGCGCCTGGTCGAGGGTGGACCGGTGCCGGGCGATCAGCTCGTGCGCCGAGAGTGCGGCGGTCATGGGTGACCAACTCCTCGTCTCAAGAACTCCTCGTCGAGTTCATGACCTGGGCAGAAACCTGGGCAGGAACACTCGGACAGAGCTAGAGTAACCGAACGATCGGTCGGTTCAAGGGGGTCCGCCGCATCTGTGGAAAACCCCGTGCGGGAGGATCGCGCACATGACAGCACTGGACCTCAGCAGCCCCGTGGCCGTCGTCGGCACCGGCACCATGGGCCAGGGAATCGCCCAGGTCGCGCTGGTCGCGGGCCATCCCGTACGGCTGTACGACGCGGCCCCCGGGCGGGCTCGGGAGGCGGCCGAGGCGATCGGCGCCCGGCTGGACCGGCTCGTCGAGAAGGACCGGCTCACCGCCGCCGACCGGGACGCCGCCCGCGCCCGCCTGCTGCCCGCCGGGACGCTCGCCGAGCTCGCCGACTGCTCCCTCGTCGTCGAGGCGGTCCTGGAGCGGCTGGACGTCAAACAGGAGCTGTTCCGCGAGCTGGAGGGCATCGTCGACGACGACTGCCTGCTCGCCACCAACACCTCGTCGCTGTCCGTCACCGCCATCGGCGGGGCCCTGCGCGCCCCCGGCCGCTTCGTCGGCCTGCACTTCTTCAATCCGGCGCCGCTGCTGCCGCTGGTCGAGGTCGTCTCCGGCTTCGCCACCGACGTCACGTACGCCACGCGCGCGTACGAGACGGCCCGCGCCTGGGGCAAGGCGCCGGTCGCCTGCGCGGACACCCCCGGCTTCATCGTCAACCGCATCGCCCGGCCCTTCTACGCCGAGGCCTTCGCCGTGTACGAGGCACAGGGCGCCGACCCGGCCACCATCGACGCCGTGCTGCGCGAGTCGGGCGGCTTCCGGATGGGCGCCTTCGAGCTGACCGACCTGATCGGCCAGGACGTCAACGAGTCGGTGACGCGGTCGGTCTGGGAGTCCTTCTTCCAGGACGTGCGCTTCACCCCGTCCCTCGCCCAGCGCCGCCTGGTCGAGTCGGGCCGGCTGGGCCGCAAGACCGGCCAGGGCTGGTACGACCACGGCGGTGGCGCCGAGCGGCCCGAGCCGGACACCGCCGAGCAGCGGCAGCCGCCCGCCTACGTCGTCGCCGAGGGCGACCTGGGTCCCGCCTCCGACCTGCTCGCGCTGATCCGCGAGGCGGGCATCCCGGTCCGCGAGGAGGACGAGGACAACGGCACCCGCCTGGTGCTGCCGAGCGGCGGCCAGCTCGTCCTCGCCGACGGGCAGACCTCCGTGGAGTTCCGGGACGTCGTCTACTTCGACCTCGCCCTGGACTACCGCAAGGCGACCCGGATCGCCCTGTCCGCCTCCCAGGACACCGCCCCGCAGACCCTCGCCGAGGCCACCGGCCTCTTCCAGGCGCTCGGCAAGAAGGTCACCGTCATCGGCGACGTCCCCGGCATGATCGTCGCCCGCACGGTCGCGCGGATCATCGACCTCGCGCACGACGCCGTCGCCAAGGGCGTCGCCACCGAGGAGGACATCGACACCGCGATGCGCCTCGGCGTCAACTACCCCCTGGGCCCCTTCGAGTGGAGCCGCAGGCTCGGCCGTTCCTGGGCCTACGCCCTCCTGGACGACCTGCACCTGCGCGACCCCTCGGGGCGCTACGCGCCGTCCCTCGCGCTGTACCGCCACGCCCACGCCTCCGACAAGCGGGAGGGCACCGCCTCATGACCACCGCCAAACGCGACACCTACACCCCGGACACCCTGCTGTCCGTCGCCGTCCGGGTGTTCAACGAGCGCGGCTACGACGGCACCTCCATGGAGCACCTCTCCAAGGCGGCCGGCATCTCCAAGTCGTCGATCTACCACCACGTCTCCGGCAAGGAGGAGCTGCTGCGCCGGGCCGTGAGCCGGGCCCTGGACGGCCTCTTCGGCATCCTCGACGAGGAGCACGCGCGCGTGGGGCGCGCCGCGGAGCGCCTGGAGTACGTCGTGCGGCGCATGGTCGAGGTGCTCATAGCCGAGCTGCCCTACGTGACGCTGCTGCTGCGGGTGCGCGGCAACACCGACACCGAGCGGTGGGCCCTGGAGCGCCGCCGCGACTTCGACCACCGGGTCGCCGACCTGCTGAAGGCCGCGGCGGCGGACGGGGACGTGCGGGGCGACGTGGAGGTCCGGCTGGTGACCCGGCTGGTCTTCGGGATGATCAACTCGATCGTGGAGTGGTACCGCCCGGACGGGCGGGGCATGAGCGAGCGCGAGGTGGCCGACGCGGTGGTGCAGCTGGCGTTCGGCGGGCTCCGCAAGGACGCCTGAGCCCGGCCGGTTCAGCTCTGCGGCTCCAGGTCCTCCTCCTCGAAGACCAGCAGCGTGCGCGTGCTGAGCACTTCCGGGATCGCCTGGAGCCGGGTGAGCACCAGCTCGCGCAGGGCCCGGTTGTCGGACACGTGCACCAGCAGCAGCACGTCGAAGTCCCCGCCCACCAGGGCGATGTGGGAGGCGCCGGGCAGCTGTCTGAGCTGCTCGCGCACCGTGCGCCAGGAGTTCTGGACGATCTTCAGGGTGATGTACGCGGACGTCCCCTGACCGGCCCGCTCGTGGTTGACGCGGGCACCGAAGCCGCGGATGACGCCGTCCTCGACGAGCCGGTTGATGCGGGCGTAGGCGTTCGCGCGCGAGACGTGGACCCGCTCGGCGACCGACCTTATCGAGGCGCGGCCGTCCGCCTGGAGCATGCGCAGGATGTCCTGGTCGATGGCGTCCAGGGGCCGCGCCGGCGGCAGCGCACCGCTGTCCTGCGGGCTCTCGGCCATTTGTTCAGATGCCACCCGCGCCACCCTCCCTGCCATGGACGTACTGCGTCCATCTCAGGCTGTGGAGAACCGTTTGTCCACAGCCTGAGGCCACCCGTAGCCAAAATGTGCCGACGACCGAACAATCGGTAGGTGAGGCGCATCACAGCCGACGTGCCTCTCGAAGCTCCCACGAGGAGGTGCCGTCATGACGGTCATGGAGCAGCGGGGCGCGTACCGGCCGACCCCGCCGCCCGCCTGGCAGCCGCGCATGGATCCCGCGCCGCTGCTGCCCGACGCCGAGCCGTACCGCGTCCTCGGCACCGAGGCGGCCGCGAAGGCCGACCCGGAGCTGCTGCGCCGGCTCTACGCGGAGCTGGTGAAGGGCCGGCGCTACAACGCGCAGGCCACCGCGCTCACCAAGCAGGGCCGTCTCGCGGTCTACCCCTCCACCACCGGCCAGGAGGCCTGCGAGGTCGCCGCCGCGCTGGTCCTGAAGGAGCAGGACTGGCTCTTCCCGAGCTACCGCGACACCCTCGCCGTGGTGGCCCGCGGGGTGGACCCCGTCGAGGCGCTGACCCTGCTGCGCGGCGACTGGCACACCGGCTACGACCCGTACGAGCACCGGGTCGCCCCGCTGTGCACGCCGCTCGCCACGCAGCTGCCGCACGCCGTGGGCCTCGCGCACGCCGCCCGCCTCAAGGGCGACGACGTCGTCGCGCTGGCCATGGTCGGCGACGGCGGCACCAGCGAGGGCGACTTCCACGAGGCGCTGAACTTCGCCGCCGTCTGGCAGGCCCCGGTCGTCTTCCTCGTGCAGAACAACGGCTTCGCGATCTCCGTCCCGCTGGCCAAGCAGACCGCGGCCCCGTCGCTGGCCCACAAGGCCGTCGGCTACGGCATGCCCGGCCGCCTGGTCGACGGCAACGACGCCGCCGCCGTGCACGAGGTGCTCTCCGACGCCGTGCGGCACGCGCGCGAGGGCGGCGGCCCCACCCTCGTCGAGGCCATCACCTACCGCGTCGACGCCCACACCAACGCCGACGACGCGACCCGCTACCGCGGTGACGCCGAGGTCGAGACCTGGCGCGCGCACGACCCGATCCGGCTGCTGGAGCGGGAGCTGACCACGCGCGGCCTGCTCGACGAGTCCGGCATCGAGGCCGCCCGGCAGGACGCCGAGACCATGGCGGCGGCCCTGCGTGAGCGCATGAACCAGGACCCGGCGCTCGACCCGATGGACCTGTTCACCCACGTCTACGCCGAGCCCACCGCGCAACTGCGCGAGCAGCGGGAGCAGCTGCGGGCCGAGCTGGAGGCCGAGGCCGAGGGGGGCACGCACCGATGACCACCGTCGCCGTGAAGCCGGCCACCATGGCACAGGCCCTCACGCGCGCGCTGCGCGACGCGATGGCCGCCGACCCCGCCGTGCACGTCATGGGCGAGGACGTCGGCACCCTGGGCGGCGTCTTCCGCGTCACCGACGGCCTCGCCAAGGAGTTCGGCGAGGAGCGCTGCACGGACACCCCGCTGGCCGAGGCGGGCATCCTCGGCACGGCCGTCGGCATGGCCATGTACGGCCTCAGGCCGGTCGTGGAGATGCAGTTCGACGCGTTCGCCTACCCGGCGTTCGAGCAGCTCATCTCGCACGTCTCCCGGATGCGCAACCGCACCCGCGGCGCCATGCCCCTGCCGATCACCATCCGCGTCCCCTACGGCGGCGGCATCGGCGGCGTCGAGCACCACAGCGACTCCTCCGAGGCGTACTACATGGCGACTCCGGGGCTCCATGTCGTCACGCCCGCGACCGTCGCCGACGCCTACGGGCTGCTGCGCGCCGCCATCGCCTCCGACGACCCGGTCGTCTTCCTGGAGCCCAAGCGGCTGTACTGGTCGAAGGACTCCTGGAACCCCGAGGAGCCCACGCCCGTTGAACCGATCGGCCGCGCGGTGGTGCGGCGCTCCGGCCGGAGCGCCACGCTCATCACGTACGGGCCGTCCGTACCCGTCTGCATGGAGGCGGCAGAGGCGGCCCGGGCCGAGGGCTGGGACCTCGAAGTCGTCGACCTGCGCTCCCTGGTGCCGTTCGACGACGAGACGGTGTGCGCCTCGGTGCGGCGGACGGGACGCGCGGTCGTCGTCCACGAGTCGGGCTCCTTCGGGGGCCCGGGCGGGGAGATCGCGGCCCGGGTCACGGAGCGCTGCTTCCACCACCTGGAGGCGCCGGTGCTGCGCGTGGCCGGGTTCGACGTCCCGTACCCGCCGCCGATGCTGGAGCGCCACCACCTGCCCGGTGTGGACCGGATCCTGGACGCCGTGGGGCGCCTGCAGTGGGAGGCCGAGAGCTGATGGCACAGGTGCTGGAGTTCAAGCTGCCCGACCTCGGTGAGGGGCTCACCGAGGCGGAGATCGTGCGCTGGCTGGTCGAGGTCGGCGACGTCGTAGCCATCGACCAGCCGGTCGTCGAGGTCGAGACGGCCAAGGCCATGGTCGAGGTGCCCTGCCCCTACGGCGGCGTGGTCACCGCCCGCTTCGGCGAGGAGGGCACGGAACTGCCCGTCGGGGCGCCGCTGATCACGGTGGCGGTGGGGGAGCGCCCGCCGTCCGGCGGCAGCCCGGAATCCGGCGCCGGGAGCCCGTCCCGTGCCGGTGGCGAGGGCTCGGGCAACGTCCTGGTCGGCTACGGCACGTCCGAGGCACCCGCGCGGCGCCGCAGGGTGCGGCCGGGACGGCCGGTGACGAGTGCCTCCGCCGGGGCCGGGGCGGCCCCGGGCGGCGGGACCGGAGCGGCCGGGACGGAGCGAGCCGGAGCGGCCGGGACCGCCGGAGCCGATGTGGCCAGGGCCGCCCGAGCCGACGTGGCCGGGTCCGAGCGAGCCGACGCGGCCGTACCGGCGGCGGCCGACGGCCCCTCCGGCCCGGTGAACGGGCACGCGGGCGCTGTCGCCGTCGACGACGGCCCCGTCCCGGTGATCTCGCCCCTGGTCCGCCGGCTGGCCCGGCAGAACGGCCTCGACCTGCGGGAGCTGACCGGCTCCGGCCCGGACGGGCTGATCCTGCGGGCGGACGTCGAGTACGCGCTGCGCGCGGCGGGCCGCGGCGGCACGGCGGCGCAGCCGCACGTGCCCGTGCCGCAGCCGGCGGACGCGGCCGGTGCCGCGCAGGCCGTGGGTACGGCCGCACCGGCGACCCGGTCCTCCGCGACCACGGCCCCCGGCGAGATCCGCACGCCCCTCAAGGGCATCCGCGGCGCCGTCGCCGACAAGATGGCCCGCAGCCGCCGGGAGATCCCGGACGCGACCTGCTGGGTGGACGCCGACGCCACGGAACTGATGCGCGCCCGCACGGCCATGAACGCGGCCGGCGGACCGAAGATCTCCCTCCTGGCCCTGCTGGCCCGGATCTGCACGGCGGCGCTCGCCCGCTTCCCGGAGCTCAACGCCACCGTGGACACGGAGGCCAGGGAGGTCGTCCGGTTCGACCACGTGCACTTGGGCTTCGCGGCGCAGACCGACCGGGGGCTCGTCGTCCCGGTCGTACGGGACGCGCACGCCCGCGACGCCGAGTCGCTCACCGCGGAGTTCGCGCGGCTGACCGAGGCGGGCCGCGCCGGGACGCTGACGCCCGCGGACCTCACCGGCGGGACCTTCACGCTGAACAACTACGGGGTCTTCGGCGTCGACGGCTCCACGCCGATCATCAACCACCCCGAGGCCGCCATGCTCGGCGTCGGCCGCATCGTCCCCAAGCCGTGGGTGCACGAGGGCGAGCTGGCGGTACGGCAGGTCGTCCAGCTCTCGCTCACCTTCGACCACCGGGTGTGCGACGGCGGCGTGGCGGGCGGCTTCCTGCGGTACGTGGCGGACTGCGTGGAACAGCCGGCGGTGCTGCTGCGGACGCTGTGATTCCTGTTCCCGGCGTGAGCAGGCGCCCGTGATCGCGCCGGTTCCCCCGCGTTCCCTGTGATCGCGGGGGCACGCATACTCGGGGGGTGACCGCCTACGAGCCCCCCGGAGAACCCGGCGCCGACGCCGGCCCCGCGCAGCGGGCGGACCCCGCCGCGTACGACGCCGTCGTGCTCGCCGGTGGTGCCGCCCGGCGTCTCGGCGGCGCCGACAAACCCGGTGTGCGCGTGGGCGGACGGGCCCTGCTCGACCGTGTGCTCGCCGCGTGCGGCGGCGCCCGCACCACCGTCGTCGTCGCCGCGCCCCGGCCGACCGCACGCCCCGTGACCTGGGCCCGGGAGGACCCGCCCGGCGGCGGCCCGCTCGCCGCGCTCGGCGCCGGGCTGCGGCCCGTCACCGCGGAGCACGTCGTGGTGCTCTCCGCCGACCTGCCGTTCCTCCAGGAGCGGACCGTCGGGCGGCTGCTGGGGACGCTCCGGGCGAGCGGGACCGACGGCGTGCTGCTGACCGACCCCGACGGCCGCGACCAGCCGCTCGTGGCCGCGTACCGCACGCGCCACCTGCACGAGACGCTGGAACTCCTCGCCGCGAGGCACGGCGGTCTGGACGGCCTGCCGCTGCGGCGCCTCGTCGCCGAGCTGGACCTCACCCGCGTCTCCGACCCCGTCGCGTCGTTCGACTGCGACACCTGGGACGACATCGCCACCGCCAGGGCACGCATCAGGGAGCATGGTCACGTGTTGGATGAATGGATTTCCGCCGTCAAGGACGAACTGGGGATCGACCTCGACGTCGACACCCGCGCCCTGCTCGACCTCGCCCGCGACGCCGCCCACGGTGTGGCCAGGCCCGCGGCGCCGCTGACCACCTTCCTCGTCGGCTACGCGGCCGCGCGGGCCGGTGCAGGCCCCGAGGCGGTCGCCGAGGCCTCCCGCAAGGCAGCGGCCCTCGCGGCCCGCTGGGCGGAGGAGAGCAGCGCGAAGACCCAGCCCGCCGCATCGGACCAGTCCGCCTCCTCGGGCCGGTCCGCCGCCGCGGCCCAGCCCGACGTCGCCCCCGACGCCACGCCCGACACCCGCCCGGACGCCGGATGACCCCGCACGGCACGCGCGCCGGTGAGGACGCCGAGGACCTCGACGTCGAGGAGGTGCTCGCCCTCGTGAGGAACAGCAACGGCAACCCTCCGCCCGAGCCCGCGCCCCGAGCCGGAACCGACAGCCCCGGCACACCGCACCGGCCGGACGCCCGCCACCACGCCACCCCCTGGCCCGAAGCCCGCGCCCAGGCCGAACGCGCCGCCCGGAGCGCCGTCCGGGCCGCCCGCCGCGCCCCCGTCTCCGCGCCTCTCGACGCCGCCCTCGGCCTCACCCTGGCCGCCCCGCTCGACGCCCTCACCGACCTCCCCTCCTTCGACACCTCCGCGATGGACGGCTGGGCGGTCGCCGGACCCGCCCCCTGGGCCGTACGGGACGAGGGCGTCTTGGCCGGGCACGCCACCCCCGCGCCCCTCACCGACGGCGAAGCCGTCCGGATCGCCACCGGCGCCCGCATCCCCCCGGACACCACCGCCGTCCTGCGCAGCGAGCACGGCCGCACCGACGACAAGGGCCGCCTGCACGCCACCCGGGACGTCGTCCCCGGCCAGGACATCCGCCCGCGCGGCCAGGAGTGCCGCAGCGGCGACCAGCTCCTCCCCGCCGGCACCCTCGTCACCCCGGCCGTCCTCGGACTCGCCGCGGCGGCCGGATACGACACGGTCACCGCCGTTCCCCGCCCCCGCGCCGAAGTCCTGGTCCTCGGCGACGAACTGCTCACCGAAGGGCGCCCGCACGACGGCCTGATCCGGGACGCGCTCGGCCCGATGCTGCCGCCCTGGCTGCGCGCGCTCGGAGCCGAGATCACCGCCGTACGACGGATCCGCGACGACGCCGACGCCCTGCACGAGGCGATCGCCACGGCCGACGCCGACGTCATCGTCACCACCGGCGGCACCGCCGCGGGCCCGGTCGACCACGTCCACCCCACCCTGCGCCGGATCGGCGCCGAACTCCTCGTGGACGGCGTCCGGGTGCGCCCGGGCCACCCCATGCTGCTGGCCCGCACCGGCGAGACCCAGCACCTCGTCGGCCTGCCCGGCAACCCGCTCGCCGCGGTCTCCGGGCTGCTGACCCTCGCCGAGCCGCTGCTGCGGACCCTCGCGGCCCGCCCGGCCCCGGAGCCGTACACGCTGCCGCTCAGGGACCCCGTTCAGGGGCACCCGTACGACACCCGGCTCGTGCCCGTCGTGCTGCGCGGAGACGAGGCGGTGCCGTTGCACTACAACGGCCCGGCCATGCTCCGCGGCATCGCGGCGGCCGACGCGCTGGCCGTCGTGCCACCGGGGGGTACACGTCCCGGGCAGGAGGCGGAACTGCTCGACCTGCCCTGGGCGTCCGCAGGAATCGGGGTGTGTTTCACGTGAAACTTCCGGGCCAGGACGCGATCGCCCGCCAGGCGGACGAGCATCTGGTGACCCATCGGGTGAAACTCCCGAAGAAAGTGGTGGAACATCCGATCCGCCAGGTCGCCAAGCGGCTCTCCATGGCGCTGGTGGTCCTCGTCGCGACCGCGCTGATCGTCTACGCCGACCGAGACGGCTACAACGACAACGCGGGCGGCGGCATCACCCTCCTCGACGCCTTCTACTACGCGACCGTCACCCTCTCCACCACCGGTTACGGTGACATCACCCCCGCCGGCGACGCCGCCCGGCTCACGAACATCCTCGTCATCACGCCCCTGCGCGTGCTGTTCCTGATCATCCTGGTCGGCACCACCCTCGAGGCCCTCACCGAACGCACCCGTGAGGAGTGGCGACTGACCCGCTGGAGGTCCACGTTGCGCGATCACACCGTCGTCATCGGCTTCGGCACGAAGGGCAGGTCGGCGATCCGGACCGTCTGCGCGACGGGCCTGAAGAAGGAGCAGGTCGTCGTCGTCGACCCGAGCTCCAAGGTGATCGATGCCGCGACCGCGGAGGGCTACACCGGCATCGTCGGGGACGCGACCCGCAGTGAGGTGCTCAAGCGGGCCGAGGTCCACAAGGCGCGGCAGATCATCATCGCGACCCAGCGCGACGACACGGCCGTGCTGGTGACGCTGACGGCCCGGCAGCTCAACCGCGGGGCGAAGATCGTGGCCACGGTCCGGGAGGAGGAGAACGCGCCGCTGGTCAAGCAGTCGGGCGCCGACGCCGTCATCACCAGCGCCAGCGCCGCCGGCCGTCTGCTCGGCCTGTCCGTGCTCAGCCCTTCGGCCGGCATGGTGATGGAGGACCTCATCCAGCAGGGCAGCGGGCTTGACATCGTCGAACGGCCGGTCGTCAAGGCCGAGGTGGGCAAGACGCCGCGGGAGGTCGCCGATCTGGTCGTGAGCGTCATACGCGGGCACCGCGTGCTCGGTTACGACGATCCGGCCGTCGGACGGCTGGAGCTGGCCGACCGGCTCATCACGATCGTGCGGAAGACACCGGCCACCCAGGTCACGCCCGACATCCGCCCGATGTCCCGGGACTGACCGCGGCAGCGGACGGCCGGCCGCCCGCACCCGCCCGGGCGCGACGGCCGGCCGAGGCCAGAGGGCTGCTTCCGGGTTCGAGCGCTACTTCCGGTTGTACAGCCGCATCGTGACCGGCCCGAAGACCAGCACGAACAGTCCGGCCCACCCCAGCGACCAGGCGATCTCGGCGGCCGGCCAGTCGCCGCCCATCAGGCCGCGCACCGCCGACGCCAGATGCGTGATGGGGCTGTTGTTGACGAACGCCTGGAGCCAGCCCGGCATGGTCTTCGGGTCGACGAACACGTTCGACAGGAACGTGAGCGGGAAGATCACCATCATGCTGACGCCCATCACCGACTTCTCGGTGCGCAGCATCAGCCCGAACATCGTCCAGATCCACGAGAACGCGAACGAGAACAGCACGAGCAGGGCGATCCCGGCGAGCACACCGGCGATCCCGCCGTCCGGCCGGTAGCCGAGGATCATCCCGACGGTGAGCATCACCACCGACGCGATCGTGTACCGCAGGGCGTCACCGAGCAGATAGCCGACCATCGTCGACGGCCGCCAGATCGGCAGGCTGCGGAACCGGTCGAAGACGCCCTTCTCGATGTCGGTGTTCACCGAGACGCCCGTGTACATCGTGATCATCACGACCGACATCACGAGGATGCCCGGCAGCAGGAACTGGATGTACTCCTTCGGCGAGCCGGCCAGCGCCCCGCCGAACAGGTACGTGTACATCAGCACCATCATGATCGGGAACGCCGTGACGTCGAAGAGCTGCTCCGGCACGTGCTTGATCTTCAGGATCGCGCGCCAGCCGAACGTCATGGAGGCCGACCAGGCGCTGGGCCGCGGCGGCCGGTCCTTGGCGATGAGCAGCGCGGCGAGGGACTCGGCGCTGACCGGGGCGAGGTCCTTGCTCTCGGTGGTCGTCGCGGTGCTCATGCAGCCACCTCGTCCTTCGGGTCGTCGGAGCGGTCGGAGGAGTCGTGCGTGTCGTGTCCGGTGAGGGCGAGGAACACCTCGTCCAGGCTGGGCTGGCCCAGCGAGAAGTTGTCGACGGTGATCCCGGCCCGGGCCAGCTCGCTCAGCGCCCGGGCGGCCTGCTCGGCGGCGGAGTCGTCGCTCGCCGCCGTGCCGAGCCGGGCGGTCAGGGCCACCGGGTCGGGTTCCAGCTGCACCTGGGCGTCGAGGGCCCGGCGCAGCAGGTCGGCCGCGAGGGTCCGCCGGTCGGGGTCCCGTAGCCGCAGGTGGACGGAGCCGGCGCCGACGGACGACTTCAGCTCGCCCTTGGTGCCCTCGGCGATCACCCGGCCGCGGTCGATGACGGCGATCCGGGACGCCAGCTGGTCGGCCTCGTCCAGGTACTGCGTGGTCAGCAGCACGGTGGTGCCCTGGGCGACCACGGCCCGCACGATGTCCCACACCTGGTTGCGGCTGCGCGGGTCCAGGCCGGTCGTCGGCTCGTCGAGGAACAGCAGGTCGGGCGTGTTGAGGATGGACGCGGCGATGTCGATCCGGCGCCGCATGCCGCCCGAGTAGTGCTTGATCTGCTTCCCGGCCGCCTCCGTCAGCCCGAAGGCCTCCAGGAGCTGGGCGGCGCGCTCGCGGGCGGCCTTCTTGTGGTGGCCGAGCAGCCGGCCCAGCAGGACCAGGTTCTCGGTGCCGGTGAGGTCCTCGTCCACCGACGCGTACTGGCCGGTGAGGCTCACCCGGCCGCGCACCTCGTCGGCGTCGCGGACGATGTCGTGGCCGAAGACATGGGCCTCGCCGCCGTCCGGTCGCAGGAGTGTGGCGAGCATCTTCACGGTGGTGGTCTTGCCGGCGCCGTTCGGGCCGAGCACGCCGTAGACCGTGCCCGCCGGCACGGACAGGTCGACTCCGTCGACGGCCCTCGTCTCACCGAACGTCTTCACCAGGCCCGCGGTCTCGATCGCCAGGCCGGACGACTGCGTGCTCATGCTTCGGGTCCTTCCGAGTACTGGGCTACGCATGGGGAGACCTTCACCGTCGCCCAAACTCATCGGTCCCGCACATGGGTTTCCGCCAGGACCGGACGAACGGCGTAGGCGGAGCCGTACCGGAGACGGAGGGGACTCCGTCCGGGGACCGAGGGGTAGCGTCCCTTCCATGCATGCGATCACGATTCCCGAACCTGGTGGGCCCGAGGCGCTGGTCTGGGACGAGGTCCCGGATCCCGCGCCCGGCGAGGGCGAGGCCCTGGTCGAGGTGACGGCCGGCGCCGTCAACCGGGCCGACCTCCTGCAGCGGCAGGGCTTCTACGACCCGCCGCCCGGCGCCTCCCCCTACCCCGGCCTGGAGTGCTCCGGGCGGATCGCCGAGATCGGCCCCGGCGTCTCCGGCTGGAACGTCGGCGACGAGGTGTGCGCGCTGCTCGCCGGCGGCGGTTACGCCGAGAAGGTGGTCGTCCCGGCCGGACAGCTGCTGCCCGTGCCCGACGGCGTCGAGCTGAAGCACGCCGCGGCCCTGCCCGAGGTGGTCTGCACCGTCTGGTCGAACGTCTTCATGATCGCCCACCTGCGCCCGGGCGAGACGCTCCTGGTGCACGGCGGCTCCAGTGGCATCGGCACCATGGCCATCCAGCTCGCCAAGGCCGTCGGCGCCCGGGTCGCCGTCACCGCCGGTACGAGGGAGAAGCTGGACCGGTGCGCCGAGCTGGGCGCCGACATCCTGGTCAACTACCGCGAGCAGGACTTCGTCGAGGAGGTCAGGAAGGCCACGGACGGGGCGGGTGCCGACGTCATCCTCGACAACATGGGCGCCAAGTACCTGGAGCGCAACGTCAAGGCCCTCGCGGTCAACGGCCGGCTGGCGATCATCGGCATGCAGGGCGGCGTCAAGGGTGAGCTGAACATCGGCGCCCTGCTCGCCAAGCGCGCGGCCGTCACCGCGGCGTCCCTGCGCGCCCGGCCGCTGGAGGAGAAGGCGGCCATCGTCGCGGCCGTGCGCGAACACGTCTGGCCCCTGTTCGCCGGCGGTCATCTCCGTCCGGTCGTCGACCGCGAGCTCCCGATGCCGGAGGCGGCCGCCGCCCACCGGGTCGTGGAGGAGAGCGGCCACATCGGCAAGGTGCTGCTGATCGCCCCGCGGGCGGCCTGACGCCGGCCCCGAGCCAGAGGACCCTCCAGACCCTCCAGACCTCAGACCCTCCAGACCTCAGACCCGCTAGACCTCCGGACCCGCTAGACCCGCCGCAGCCGCAGCGCCACGAACGCCAGCCCCAGTCCCAGGCCGATCAGCACCAGCCCGCTGCCCAGCGGCAGGATCCGCAGGACCGGCCCGACGGGGCGCTCGGTGGTCGCGGCCTCCCGTACCGGCTGCTCCGCCGGCGCGGAGGGCACCGGGGCGGCCTCCCGGGACGCCTCGGGCCTGGCGGTGGTGGCGTCGGCGTCCGGCTTCCGGGTGTCCTCCGGCCGCCCGGGGCGCTGCCGCCCCTCACCCGCCCGGCTCCCGGCCCGCGAGGGCTCGCCGGGCCGGGACGGCGCGGCCAGGGCGGACGGAGCTGCCAGGGCGGACGGCGCGGCCAGGGCGGACGGGGCCGTCGGAGCGGCGGCGACCGCCCCGGCCCCGGCCCGGTCGTCGTACACGAGGACGGCACCGTGGGACGGGACGGATCCGTACGGTGAGACGACCGCACCCGCCCCCAGAGCGAGCGCCAGTCCCGCCGCCCGCAGTGCGCGTTGCCATGGAGTCACGTGGGTGACCCCCTCCCGCCGTGCCCGGTAGGGCAAGATCGGCAAGTTCGGTCGTATAGAGGCCATCAGCCTCACATTCCGCATGACATCCGGCATTCCGGGTTCGGCCGACGGGTGGAATCGCGGCGCAGTCCGGTTGTGCCGATACACCACCGGTTGTGCTCCGTTTCACCCGCGAGGGGGAACCGCCCGCCGGGGAGCAACCCCGGCCCTGAGCAACACGTCTCTCCCAGCACGGTGGATCAGCCTCCCGTGGGGGCACCACGGAGGTGAGGTGCAGGCGTGCGAGAGAATGGCGGCATGGAGATGCCGAGGAACGAAAGGTCGCCGGAGAACCCGCAGATCCTGGTCGTGGGCCAGGACGGCATGGCGCTCGGCGGCGGCAGCGGAGACGAGGAGTCCCGCGAGACCCCGGTCACGGAACAGGTGGAGCAGCCCGCGAAGGTCATGCGGATCGGCAGCATGATCAAGCAGCTGCTGGAGGAAGTGCGTGCGGCTCCCCTGGACGAGGCCAGCCGGGTCCGGCTCAAGGAGATCCACGCCAGCTCGGTGAAGGAGCTGGAGGACGGTCTGGCGCCCGAGCTGGTCGAGGAGCTGGAGCGGCTCTCCCTGCCGTTCACCGACGAGGCGACCCCGAGCGACGCGGAGCTGCGCATCGCCCAGGCCCAGCTGGTCGGCTGGCTGGAGGGGCTGTTCCACGGCATCCAGACCACGCTGTTCGCCCAGCAGATGGCGGCCCGCGCCCAGCTGGAGCAGATGCGCCGCGCCCTCCCTCCGGGCGTCGGCCACGACGGACTCGACGAGCAGCACCCGGGCGGTCGTTCGGGCGGCCCGTACCTGTAGACCTCGCGGGGACGAAGAGGGGCCCGGTGGCCGAAGCCACCGGGCCCCTCCTCATGTCCGGACCGTCACGACGGCATGTCCGGACCGTCAGGACGGCATGTCCGGGCCGTCAGGACGGCGGGTTGCCCGTCGAGACGCCGAGCTCGATCTCGGGCATGTTCTCCGGGTCGACGTCGGTGCCGGCGGACGGGAACTGGTTCATGACCGTCCCGTCGCCGTAGGTGTTCTCGTCGACGTCCGTGGTCTTCAGCTGCCAGCCGGCCGCCTGCAGGCAGGCCTTGACCGACGTGATGTTCTTGAACTTGAAGTCCGGGACACGGATCTTGTCGGGGTCGTTGTAGGACTCCTGCGGTTCCGTGCACTCCTCCGTGTCGATCGTCTTGGAGGTGTCCGGGCCCCGGTAGCCGGCCTCCTTGGTCGCGGAGGCCGACGCCGACGCGCTCGCGCCGCCGCCCCCGCCCTGGTTCTTCTCGCCGCCGCCGTTCAGCAGCAGCGCGGTGACCAGGCCGCCGACCGCGACGACGGACACGATGATAGAGCCGATGATCACCGGCCGGTTGCTCCGGCCGCCGCCCGAGGAGGCCGGCGCGGTCTGGGGCGTGAGGTTGTACGGCGGCGGCGTCGACGGGCCCGGCTGCGGGGAGTAGCCGGCCGGGGACGGCGTCTGGTAGCCGCCCTGCTGCGGATAGCCGTAGGCCGGGGACGGCGCCGCCGGGGCGGGCGTGCCGTACGGGTTCGGCGGCGGGGTCGGCTGGTACGGCGTCTGGACCTGGCCCGAGGGCGCCGGGGCCGCCTGGTCGACCGGCGGGAAGACGGCCGAGCCGACGCCCGCGCCGCTCGGGGTCTGCGCGCCCGGGACGATGCTGGGCGGCGCGGCCTGGAAGGACGCCGCCACACGCAGGCACTCGTCGCGCATGGCCTCGGCGCTGGGGAAGCGCTCGTTCGGGTTCTTCTTCAGGGCGCGGGCGATCAGCGCGTCCACGGCCGGGGGCAGCGCGCGGTTCACCGAGGACGGGACCGGCGGCTCCTCCTGGACGTGTGCGTACGCTATGGCCAGCGGTGAGTCCGCGTCGAAGGGCAGCCGCCCGGTGACCAGTTGGAACAGCATGATGCCGACCGAGTACAGGTCGGAGCGGGCGTCCACACCCCGGCCGAGGGCCTGTTCCGGCGAGAGGTACTGCGGGGTGCCGACGACCATGCCGGTCTGCGTCATCGACGTCACACCGGACTGCATGGCGCGGGCGATGCCGAAGTCCATGACCTTGACCACGCCGCGCTTGGTCATCATCACGTTGCCCGGCTTGATGTCGCGGTGGACCAGGCCCATCTCGTGGCTGATCTCCAGCGCGGCCAGCACGTCGGCGGTGATCTTCAGCGCCTTGTCGGCGGGCATCGCGCCCTGCTGCCGCACGTCGTCGTCGAGCACCGAGCCGAGCGGGCGGCCCTCGACGTACTCCATGACGATGTACGGCGTCGTCATGCCGTCGAGGGTGTCCTCGCCGGTGTCGAAGACCGAGACGATGTTGGTGTGCGTGAGCTTGGCCACGGACTGGGCCTCGCGGCGGAACCGCTCGCGGAAGGCCTGTTCCCGTCCGAGATCCGTGTGAAGTGTCTTGATCGCGACCTGTCGGTCGAGCACGCTGTCGTAGGCGAGGTGCACCGAGGCCATGCCGCCCTGGCCGAGGAGATCACGCAGCTGATAGCGGCCGTTGGCGAGCGCCCGCCCCGTGTGCCGGCCCTGTGCGCCGTCCTGGCTCATGTTCCCTGTCCCCCGTAGCCCTTGAAGGCGCCGCCGACCGGTGTGATCCGTCGTTGATCCAAACCGCCATTCCCGGCCAAGTCTGCCCCAGGGCACCGACACGTCAAGCGCGGTGCCCGTTCCGTGACCGTACGCGAAGGAAGCGTCGCGGAAGCGTTACAGGGGGCGTACGGCCGGTGCACAGAATTTGCACGACAGTACGGAGTAAAGGTTTCATGGCCCGTCCGTCCCGTGCCGGTCCTGGCACCCGTCTCGGACCGGAGGCTTGCGCGGAGGCTGTAGCGTGGCCGACGGAGACCGTAACAACACCGCGCGCACCGCGGGCAGAAACGACGGCGAGGACTGATGGCACAGCAGCAGCGCGCTCAGGGCCCGTCCGACCCCGAGGCGACTGGCGGCGGCATGTCGGACGCGCCGGAGTCCTGGGGTAATGGCGGGCTGGTCGGGGACGGCCGGTACCGGCTGACCCGCAGACTCGGCCGGGGCGGCATGGCCGAGGTGTTCGCAGCCGAGGACGTCCGCCTCGGGCGCACCGTCGCCGTCAAGCTGCTCCGGTCCGACCTCGCCGAGGACCCGGTGTCCAAGGCGCGCTTCACGCGCGAGGCCCAGTCGGTGGCCGGTCTCAACCACCACGCGATCGTCGCCGTGTACGACTCCGGCGAGGACTTCGTGGGCGGCCAGTCCGTGCCGTACATCGTCATGGAGATCGTCGAGGGCCGCACCATCCGCGACCTCCTCCTGAACGCCGAGGCGCCCGGCCCCGAGCAGGCGCTGATCATCGTCTCCGGTGTCCTGGAGGCGCTCGCCTACTCGCACCAGCACGGCATCGTGCACCGCGACATCAAGCCGGCCAACGTCATCATCACGCACAACGGCGCCGTGAAGGTGATGGACTTCGGCATCGCCCGCGCCCTGCACGGCGCGTCCACCACGATGACGCAGACCGGCATGGTCATGGGCACCCCGCAGTACCTCTCCCCCGAGCAGGCCCTCGGCAAGGCCGTCGACCACCGCTCCGACCTGTATGCGACGGGCTGCCTGCTCTACGAACTGCTCTCGCTGCGCCCGCCCTTCACCGGCGAGACGCCGCTGTCGGTGGTCTACCAGCACGTCCAGGACATCCCGACGCCGCCGTCCGAGGCCTCCGACGCCTGCCCGCCGGAGCTGGACGGCCTGGTCATGCGCTCCCTCGCCAAGGAGCCCGACGACCGCTTCCAGACGGCCGAGGAGATGCGCGGACTCGTCCAGTACGCGCTGCAGATGCTCTACGACCAGGGCGGCCACACCGGCACCTGGAACACCGGCCCGGTCGACATGCACGAGGGCCGGCACACCCCGTCGGGCGGCTTCGCCCAGACGGCCGTGATGGGCCACCCCGGGGACGCCTCCGGCACCGCGCAGATCCCCTCGCCGATCCTGCCCGCGGGCTACGGCGGCGGGGACGACGGCGGCTTCGAGGGCAACGGCAACAAGGGCAGCGGCCGGGGCAAGCTGTGGATCCTCGCCGTGCTCGCGGTGATCGCCATCGCCGCGGGTGTCGCCCTGGCCCTGCAGAACACCGGGGACAACAAGGACGACCCGAGCAAGAAGCAGTCGCCGACCTCCTCGCAGACGACCGAGGAGAAGACGCCCAGCGAGACGCCGAGCGACGAGGCCACCGACGAGCCGACCGACACGTCCACGGACGACGGCACCGGCACCGGAAACGGCAACGGCAACTGGACGCCGTCGTACACCCCGTCCGTCACGCCGTCGCAGAGCGCCCCCGAGTCGCCCACCGGTGAGCCGACCGGTGAGCCGACGGGTGAGCCGACCACCGCGGAGCCGACCGGTGGGGAGCCCACGGACCCGGGCGGCACGCCGACGGGCGACACGGGCGGCACCGACGCCGGCACCACCACCGGTGTCGTCGGCGGCCCGGGCGAGGAAGGCGGCGGCTGACAGCCGCGGAAACACCTGCTCCACGCGCGCGTGGGACCCGGAGACGGGGCCCACGCGCGCGTGTCGTTGGGGCACGCCGACAGAACAAGTCTTCCCGTGACCTGGGTCACCGGGTTAACGTGCGGTAGCTCCGGCCTCCTGCAAGGCTGTGACCAGGGCCCCTTCGACGCCTCTCCGATTTACTTGGATATCCAAGCAAAATCGCAGGTCAGGAGGGGTTTCACAGAAATGTGGCGCACTGGGTAACGTGCTTTTTGCAGGGCGCTCGCCGGGGCACCTGTCACGCCTGTTCCCGGCCGAGTGGCACCCACCCCGTGCCCCGGGGTCGGAACAGGTGAGCCGCACTGGCCTACCGGCAACCCCGGGGGCCGGACCGACGGAGGAGCACACGTGACCGTGGAGAGCACTGCCGCGCGCACACCGCGACGCAGCGCCGGAAGCAAGGCCGGCACCACCGGCACCAAGCGCACCACCCGCACGACCGCCAAGAAGGACGCCGGTGCCGAGCCCCAGCTCGTGCAGCTGCTGACGCCCGCAGGCAAGCGCGTCAAGAACGCCGAGTACGACAAGTACGTCGCCGGTGTCACCCCGGAAGAGCTGCGCGGCCTGTACCGCGACATGGTGCTCACCCGTCGCTTCGACGCCGAGGCCACCGCCCTGCAGCGCCAGGGGGAGCTGGGCCTGTGGGCCTCGCTGCTCGGCCAGGAGGCCGCCCAGATCGGCTCCGGCCGGGCCCTGCGCGACGACGACTACGTCTTCCCCACCTACCGCGAACACGGCGTCGCCTGGTGCCGCGGGGTGGACCCGACCAACCTGCTCGGCATGTTCCGGGGCGTGAACAACGGCGGCTGGGACCCGAACGGCAACAACTTCCACCTCTACACGATCGTCATCGGCTCCCAGACGCTGCACGCCACCGGCTACGCGATGGGCGTCGCCAAGGACGGCGCGGACAGCGCGGTGATCGCCTACTTCGGCGACGGCGCCTCCAGCCAGGGCGACGTGGCCGAGTCGTTCACGTTCTCCGCGGTCTACAACGCCCCGGTCGTGTTCTTCTGCCAGAACAACCAGTGGGCCATCTCCGAGCCCACCGAGAAGCAGTCCCGCGTGCCGATCTACCAGCGCGCCCAGGGCTTCGGCTTCCCGGGCGTCCGGGTCGACGGCAACGACGTGCTCGCCTGCCTCGCGGTCACCCGGTGGGCCCTGGAGCGGGCCCGCGCCGGCGAGGGCCCGACCCTCGTCGAGGCGTTCACCTACCGCATGGGCGCCCACACCACCTCCGACGACCCCACCCGCTACCGCGGCGACGAGGAGCGCCAGGCCTGGGAGGCCAAGGACCCGATCCTGCGCCTTCGCCGCTACCTGGAGGTCTCAAACCACGCGGACGAGGGATTCTTCGCGGAACTGGAGGCCGAGTCCGAGGCGTTGGGCAAACGAGTGCGCGAGGCGGTCCGTGCCATGCCGGACCCGGACCACTTCGCCATCTTCGAGAACGTCTACGCGGACGGACACGCGCTCGTCGACGAGGAGCGTGCCCAGTTCGCCGCGTACCAGGCGTCGTTCGCCGACGAGGGGGGCAACTGAAATGGCTGAGAAACTGGCTCTGGCCAAGGCGATCAACGAGTCGCTGCGTCGCGCCCTGGAGTCCGACGACAAGGTCCTGATCATGGGCGAGGACGTCGGCAAGCTCGGCGGTGTCTTCCGGGTGACGGACGGCCTGCAGAAGGACTTCGGCGAGAGCCGCGTCATCGACACCCCGCTCGCCGAGTCGGGCATCGTCGGCACGGCGATCGGCCTGGCCCTGCGCGGTTACCGCCCGGTGGTGGAGATCCAGTTCGACGGCTTCGTCTTCCCGGCGTACGACCAGATCGTCACGCAGCTCGCGAAGATGCACGCCCGCTCGCTGGGCAAGGTCAAGATGCCGGTCGTCGTGCGCATTCCCTACGGCGGCGGCATCGGCGCGGTGGAGCACCACTCCGAGTCGCCCGAGTCGCTCTTCGCGCACGTGGCGGGCCTGAAGATCGTCAGCCCGTCGAACGCGTCGGACGCGTACTGGATGATGCAGCAGGCCATCCAGAGCGACGACCCGGTGATCTTCTTCGAGCCCAAGCGCCGCTACTGGGACAAGGGCGAGGTCAACACCGAGGCGATCCCGGGCCCGCTGCACAAGGCCCAGGTGGTCCGCGAGGGCACCGACCTCACGCTCGCCGCCTACGGCCCGATGGTGAAGCTCTGCCAGGAGGTCGCGGACGCGGCCGCCGAGGAGGGCCGGAACCTGGAGGTCCTGGACCTGCGCTCGGTCTCCCCGCTCGACTTCGACTCGATCCAGGCCTCCGTCGAGAAGACCCGCCGCCTGGTCGTCGTCCACGAGGCGCCGGTGTTCTTCGGCTCGGGCGCGGAGATCGCCGCCCGGATCACGGAGCGCTGCTTCTACCACTTGGAGGCCCCGGTGCTCCGCGTCGGCGGCTACCACGCGCCGTACCCGCCGGCCCGCCTGGAGGAGGAGTACCTGCCGAACCTGGACCGGGTGCTGGATGCCGTCGACCGCTCGCTGGCGTACTGAGGAGAGGGTCGTGACGACGATGACGGAAGCGTCCGTGCGTGAGTTCAAGATGCCCGACGTGGGCGAGGGACTCACCGAGGCCGAGATCCTCAAGTGGTACGTCCAGCCCGGTGACACGGTCACCGACGGCCAGGTGGTGTGCGAGGTCGAGACGGCGAAGGCGGCCGTAGAGCTGCCCATCCCGTACGACGGCGTCGTCCGGGAGCTGCACTTCCCCGAGGGCACCACGGTCGACGTGGGCACGGCGATCATCGCGGTGGACGTGAGCGGAGGGTCCGCGCCGGCCGAGCCGCAGCCGGAGGCCCCCAAGTCCGTCGAGGAGCCGAAGGCGGAAGGTTCCGGCTCCGGCCGCCAGCCGGTCCTGGTCGGCTACGGCGTGGCGACCTCGTCCACGCGCCGCCGCCCCCGCAAGGGCCCGGAGGTCCCGGTCCAGCAGGTCTCCACGGCGATCCAGACGGAGCTGAACGGCCACGCGCCGGCCGCCCCGGCCCCGACGGCCCCGGCCGCCCCGGCCCCGACGGCCCCGGCTGCCCCGGCTCCGACGGCCCCGGTCACCGCCGAGCGTCCGCTGGCCAAGCCCCCGGTCCGCAAGCTGGCCAAGGATCTGGGCGTCGACCTGGCGACGGTCGTGCCGACCGGCCCGGACGGCATCATCACCCGCGAGGACGTGCACGCGGCGGTGGCCGCCGCCGAGCCGAAGGCCCCCGAGCCGTCGGCCGCGCCCGCCCCGGTCGCCGCCCCGGCCTCGTACGGCACCGCCCGCGAGACCCGCATCCCGGTCAAGGGCGTCCGCAAGGCGACGGCGGCCGCGATGGTCGGCTCGGCGTTCACCGCGCCGCACGTCACGGAGTTCGTGACGGTCGACGTGACGCGCACGATGAAGCTGGTCGAGGAGCTCAAGAAGGACAAGGAGTTCGCGGGCCTGCGCGTGAACCCCCTGCTGCTGATCGCCAAGGCCCTGCTCGTCGCGATCCGGCGCAACCCGGAGATCAACGCGTCGTGGGACGAGGCGGCCCAGGAGATCGTGGTCAAGCACTACGTGAACCTGGGCATCGCGGCGGCGACCCCGCGCGGTCTGATCGTGCCGAACATCAAGGACGCCGACGCCAAGACGCTGCCGCAGCTGGCCGAGTCGCTGGGCGAGCTGGTGTCCACGGCCCGGGAGGGCAAGACCTCCCCGGCCGCGATGCAGGGCGGCACGGTGACGATCACCAATGTCGGCGTCTTCGGCGTCGACACGGGCACGCCGATCCTCAACCCGGGCGAGTCCGCGATCCTCGCGGTCGGCGCGATCAAGCTCCAGCCGTGGGTCCACAAGGGCAAGGTGAAGCCCCGTCAGGTCACCACCCTGGCCCTCTCCTTCGACCACCGCCTGGTCGACGGCGAGCTGGGCTCGAAGGTCCTGGCCGACGTGGCGGCGATCCTGGAGCAGCCGAAGCGGCTGATCACCTGGGCGTGAGCGACCGCCGGCGGCCCCCTGTCCTACCCGGGGCGGGGGCCGTCGGCGTCTGTCCGCGAGGGTGAACCGGCGGGGGTCCGAAGGGCACAAGAAGCTCCTCGGACCCGCCCAAGTACCCCACAGTAAGCGGTTTAGCCGGACATACGATCACTTTCATGCGTGACGCGATGGTGCTCAAGGCCCAGAGATTCGTGAACTCCGTCTACGGCAGCCGTATCGGCACGACCGTGGAGGAGACCGGTGAGGCCGACTGGGCCACTCTCTACGCACTGACCCGTGCCCTGCAGTACGAGCTGGGCATCACGGCACTGTCCGACAACTTCGGCCCCACCACGCTCTCCACACTGACCGCCAAGTACCCCGAGCTCAACGCGGACACCGTCCCCTCGCCCGACTTCTGCCGCATCATCCAGGCCGGTCTGTACTGCAAGGGCTACGACGGCGGCGACCTCGACGGCACGTACGGCGAGCGGACGGCGGCGGCCGTCACGAAGCTGAAGACGGACATGGGCGTCGAACAGGCCCTCCCCGGCGCGGATCTGACGCCCAAGGTGTTCAAGGCGCTGCTGACGATGGACGCGTACGTCCTCGGCCCCTCGGGCACCCGGCAGGTCCGCGAGGTCCAGCAGTGGCTCAACGGCCGCTACCTCCAGCGGCAGGACTTCTTCGTCCTCGCCTGCGACGGCCGCGTCACCCGCGACACCGTCAGGGCGCTGGTCTTCGCCGTGCAGTACGAGGTCGGCATGGCGGACGGCACCGCCAACGGCAACTTCGGGCCCGGCACCCAGTCGGCCCTGAAGTCGCACCCGGTGAAGCAGGGCGACACGGGCGTGTACGTCCGGCTGTTCTCCGCCGGGATGGTCCTCAACCGGCGGCCCGTCGCCCTCACCGACACCTTCGACTCCTACCTCGCCTCGGCCGTCCGCGCCTTCCAGACCTTCGTCGCGCTGCCGGCCACGGGAGAGGGCGACTTCCCCACCTTCGCCTCCCTGCTGGCGTCCTACGGCGACCAGTCCCGCCCGGGCCGGGCCTGCGACACCGTCTCGAAGGTCACGCCGGCGCGGGCGGCCACGCTCAAGGCGGCGGGCATCACCTACGTCGGCCGCTACCTCACCAACCCGAGCGCCAAGTCCCTGCCGGAGAAGGCCATCCAGCCGGGCGAGCTGGCCACCCTCGCCCAGCAGGGCCTGCGCTGCTTCCCGATCTACCAGACCGTCAACAGCGAGGCCGCCGACTTCGACTACGTCGCCGGGCGCACCGCCGGGTACGCGGCGGTCAACGCCGCCCGGGACCACGGTTTCAAGCGGGGCACGCGCATCTTCTTCGCCGTCGACTTCGACGCGATCGACGCCGAGATCACCGCGAACGTGCTGCCGCACTTCAAGGGCGTCAAGGAGGCGATGGCGGACTCGGGCCACCCGTACGAGATCGGCGTCTACGGCTCCCGCAACGTCTGCGCGCAGGTCGGCGCGGCCGGCTACTCCACCGCGAGCTTCGTGGCCGACATGTCCCCGGGCTTCGACGGCAACGCCGGGCGCCCCTTGCCGCAGGACTGGGCCTACGACCAGTTCGTCATCCGCACCCTCGGCTCGGGCGACGGGCAGCTGGAGGTCGACGTCGACATCGCCTCCGGGCGGGACACCGGCCAGGGCTCGTTCGACCGCCCGCGGCCCGCCGTCCCGGACGTCGCCTTCGACAGCCGCCAGGTGCCGGCGCTGCGGTCCGACCTCGCGCGCTACATGCGGTCCATCGGACGGCCCGACATGGGCGGCGTCGGCGGTGACGCCAAGCTCTACACCAACGCGCAGGCCGTGGAGGCGATCCAGGACCAGGACGCGCTGATCACCGAGCTGTCGACCACATACACGATGCGCAAGGCGCTGATCCAGACCGTCGTCTACTGGGCCATGCGCGACTACAGCCTCGCCGACCAGGCCACCGACCAGCAGGTCGCCGACCACCACCTGTCGGGCTCCGGCTCGGTCAGGGACTCGCACACCGGCATCGGCGAGATCAGCGCCGCCGACGCCATCCAGGCCTGGAACCACTGCATCGGCTGGGGTTTCGCCACCGGCGACCACCGCGATCCCGCCAAGGACGCCGACCTGTGGGCCGTGTGGCAGCAGCTGAGCAAGGACGACGGGTTCAGCGTGCGCACCGCGGCCCTGATCCACCTGTGGGGCACCCGGGGCCGGCCCGGCGGCCAACTGCCGCCCGGTGACCGCGTCACCACCCCGCGGTCCATGCGCCTGGACCTCGCCGAGTTCGAGATCACCGAACTGCTGCGCCGCTACCGGGCCTGGGACCCCGACGTGGAGGCCCAGACGCACCAGAGCATGGCCGTCTACCAGATCTTCGAGAAGTACAACAGCATCGCCCGCAACGCGTGAACCTCCGGAAAGAGATCCCGTTGAAGCTCGCCTTCCTCCGCAGAGAGCCCCGGCCCGGTGCCGCGCACCGCCGCGGGCTGTCCCGCCGTGCCCTGCTCGGCCGGATCGCCGCGATCGGCGGCGCCGTGGGCGTCGCCGCCCTGCCCGTCTCCCACTTCCTCTCCCAGGCGTACGCCGACGCGAACAACCCCATCCCGGGCAGCGTGCGGGACGCGCTGCGCAGCGCGCAGGACCGGACCCGGCGCGTGCTGGCCGGTTCGCGCTCACACAACGGCTGGGAGATGGAGAACGTCGCCGACGACGGCGGCACCGTCTACACCCGCCCCGTGCCCGGCACCCCGCTCAAGGGCGTCGCCGTGCGCATGGGTGACGTGGAGACCGTCCTCGTCCATCTGCTGCGCCGGTTCCACTACGAGGTCGACGCCCTGCGCCGGGGCGACGTCGTCGGCTGGCACGACCCGTCCGAGGTCGGCCGGGCCCGGCCGGAGTCCAACCTGGCGTCCGGCACGGCGGTGCGGATCAGGCCGGGCTCCTACCCGCGCGGCGTCCGGGGCGGGTTCTTCCCGCAGCAGGAGGTCGTCATCCGCGACATCCTCGCCGAGCTCGACGGTGTGGTCCGCTGGGGCGGCGACGACCGCACGCCCGACGAGTCCCTGTTCTCCATCGACGTACGGCCGGGTGACAAGCGGCTGGCCGAGGTCGCGGCGCGGATCCGCGGCTGGCAGCTGGAGCCGGGGGCCGGTGCGGGCTCCCGGGTGAACGTGCTGGCCGGTGGCCGGCGCAAGGCGGCGCGGGCGCTGGAGCGCCGCCAGCGGACGGCGGCGTAAGGCTCCGGGACACGCGAAGGGGGGCTCGCCACCGGCTGCGGCGAGCCCCCCTTTTTTTTCGCTGTGTGTTCGCTGTGTTCGCTACTTGGTGAAGCCGTAGTTCAGCAGCTTCGTCGCGTCCGACTTGCGGGTGGTCCCGTTGGTCGAGGACAGGACCGTGCCGATGACCGTCTTGCCGTTGCGGGTGGCGGCGAAGACCAGGCAGTACCCGGCCTCCGGGCCGGAGCCGGTCTTCACACCGATCGCGCCGGTGTAGCTGCTGAGCAGCGGGTTGGTGTTCTCCCACGGCGCCATCGTCCGCGTGCCGCCGGACTTGGTGGTCGTCTTCGCCGTGTACTTCTTCGTCTTGACGACCGTGCGGAACGTGGAGTTCTTCATCGCCGCGCTGGCGAGCTTCGTCAGGTCGCGCGGCGTGGAGTAGTTGGCGCCCTTGCCGATGCCGTCGAACGAGTCGAAGTGGGTGTTCTTCAGACCCAGGTTCTTGGCGGTGGTGTTCATCTTGCCGATGAACGACTTCACGCGCGCCGCGCGCGTCGAGCCCGAGCCGAACTTGTCGGCGAGCGCGTACGCCGCGTCGCAGCCCGACGGCAGCATCAGCCCGTACAGCAGCTGGCGGACGGTGACCTTGTCGCCGACGATCAGCTTGGCGTTCGACGCCCAGTTGTTGTCGACGATGTAGTCGCTGTACGCCTTCTGGACCGTGACCTTGCTGTCCAGGTTGAGGTTCGACTGCTTCAGCACCACCAGCGCGGTCATGATCTTGGTGGTCGAGCCGGTGGAGCGACGCGTGTCGGCAGCCTTGGTGTAGAGCGACTTGCCGGTCGCGTTGTTCATCACGTAGCCGCCCTTGGCGGCGATCGTGGGCGCCGTGGCGGCCTGCGCCGGCGCGATGGTGAGGGCTCCGCTCGCGAGCATGGCGCCGGTGGTCACGGCCACGGCCGCGGCTCTCCGGAAACGGGTGCCCTGAATGCCGGTTATCAAGTGAAGTACCCCGATTGCGTTGAATGCCCCATCGGTGCGGCCGAGTTGAGGACGAGGGGAAAGGGGCCGCACGTGTCTGACTTGTAACTAGCACACCCGGTTGTGTCCTTGCCGAGGGGGACCCCGGCTTTGCCACAGATGTGTGACATTCGAGTCCGCATACTGGACGTATCACTCCATGGGTACCTGTTGTATCTATGCTGTCGGCATGTCCCTGGCCGTGAAGCAACCTCCCGCCGCCGACCGCGTCTACACCCACGTCAAACAGGGCGTCCTGGAGCGCCGCTACGAGGGCGGCACCCTCCTCACCGAGGGCGAGCTCGCCGAGGCCGTCGGGGTCTCGCGCACGCCCGTGCGCGAGGCGCTGCTTCGGCTGGAGGCCGAGGGGCTGCTCCGGCTCTACCCGAAGAAGGGCGCCCTCGTCCTGCCGGTCTCCGCGCAGGAGATCGCCGACGTCGTGGAGACCCGGCTGCTCGTCGAGGAGCACGCGGCGCGCAAGGCCGTCCCCGCGCCCCCCGGGCTCATCGAGCGCCTGGAGGAGCTGCTGGCCCGGCAGAAGAAGCAGGCCGCCGCCGGAGACCTCGCCGGGGCCGCCGTCACCGACCGCTGCTTCCACGCCGAGATCGTCCGCAGCGGCGGCAACGAGATCCTCTCCCGCCTCTACGACCAGCTGCGCGACCGCCAGCTGCGGATGGGCGTCGCCGTCCTGCACTCCCATCCCGACCGGCTCGCCAAATCCCTCGCCGAGCACGAGGAGATCCTCGACGCGCTGCGCGCCGGGGACGCCGAGGCGGCCGTCGGGCTCGTCCACCGGCACGTCGGCTGGTTCTCGCACCTGGCCCGGGGGGAGGTCCGATGAGCGCCACCGCGATGCCGGGCGATCCTCCGGGCGGCCGGCGGGCGCTGGCCGTCTGGGGCATCGGCGTCTCGGTCTACTTCGTGGCCGTCATCTTCCGCACGTCCCTGGGCGTCGCCGGACTCGACGCCGCCGACCGCTTCCACGTCAACGCCTCGGCCCTGTCGACCTTCTCCATCCTCCAGCTGCTGGTCTACGCGGGCATGCAGATACCCGTCGGCCTGCTCGTCGACCGGCTCGGCACCAAGAAGGTCCTGGCGCTCGGCGCGGTGCTGTTCACGGCCGGGCAGCTGGGCTTCGCCTTCTCCCCGTCGTACGGCACGGCCCTCGCCTCCCGGGCGCTGCTCGGCTGTGGTGACGCGCTGACGTTCATCAGCGTGCTGCGGCTCGGCAGCCGGTGGTTCCCGGCCCGGCGCGGACCGCTCGTCGCCCAGTTCGCGGGGCTGGTCGGCATGGCGGGCAACCTGGTCTCCACGCTCGTCCTCGCCCGGCTCCTGCACGGCATCGGCTGGACGGCGGCGTTCGCCGGCAGCGCGGTCGCCGGGGCCGTCGTCTTCGTGCTGGTGCTGGTGTTCCTGAAGGACCACCCGGAGGGCCAGGAGCCGGAGCCGCTGCCGCACCAGGGGGCCGCGTACGTACGGCGGCAGATCGCCGCCGCCTGGCGGGAGCCGGGGACCCGGCTGGGCCTGTGGGTGCACTTCACCACCCAGTTCCCGGCCATGGTGTTCCTGCTGCTGTGGGGCCTGCCGTTCCTGGTCGAGGCGCAGGGGCTGTCCCGGGCCGCGGCCGGTGAACTCCTCACGCTCGTCGTGCTCTCGAACATGGTCGTCGGCCTGGTCTACGGCCAGATCGTCGCCCGCCACCACGGGGCGCGGCTGCCCCTCGCGCTCGGCACGGTCGGCACGACGGCGGCCCTGTGGGCGGCGACGCTCGCCTACCCCGGCGCGCACGCCCCGATGTGGCTGCTGATCGCGCTGTGCACGGTGCTCGGGGCGTGCGGGCCCGCGTCGATGATCGGCTTCGACTTCGCCCGCCCGGCCAACCCGCCCGAGCGGCAGGGCACGGCCTCCGGCATCACCAACATGGGCGGCTTCGTCGCCTCCATGACCACGCTGTTCGCCGTCGGGGTCCTGCTGGACGCCACCGGAGACGACTACACCGTGGCCTTCTCGGTGGTGTTCCTGCTCCAGGCGCTCGGTGTCACCCAGATCCTGCGGCTGCGCAGGCGGGCGGCCCGGCGGGAGCGCGAGCGGCTGGTGGCGAGCCGGGTGGAGACGGTGCACGTGCCGGCGTAGCCGCCCGGGTCAGCGGGCCACCGGCACGAGGGTGAGGTACGCCAGCCCGAGGACGCCCCGGTAGGCCATCCAGGCGGCCCGGTGGCGGTCGGCACGCTGCCGGTTCTCCTCCGCCAGGGGATGGCCCGGGTTCCCGGCGAGCCACACCTCGGTGTCCGCGAGGTACGCCGACTCGAACTCCTCCCACTCGTCGTGGCTCGCCGTCTCCGTCCACTCCGGCCTGAACCCCGCCTCGACCGTCAAGTCCACGAGCGTGGCGAGGTCGGGGTGGTCGGTGGCGGCGGCGTCCGGCCACATGCGGGACAGTTCCGCCGGGGCGGGGGTGCGCTGCCAGAAGCCCTCGCCGAGCAGCACGCGCCCGTCGTCGCGGACGAGGCGGCGCAGTTCCGCGAGGGCCCGGGAGAGGTCGCCGAGGGCCTGGCTCGCGCCGACGCAGAGGACGAGGTCGGCCGGACCGCGCGTGGTGCCGGTGGCGGACTCCTCCAGGAAACGGACCCGGTCCGAGAGCCCGCGCGCCTGGGCGACCTGCCGGCCGCGGGCCAGGTCTTCGGCGTCCAGGTAGATGCCCGTGCCGGTCGCCCCCGGCGCGGCGGCCAGGACGCGCAGCATCAGCTCGCCCCAGCCGCAGCCGATGTCCAGGACGGTCGCGGGTGCGTTGCCCGCGAGGCGGTGCACGAGCCGGTTCGCCCGGGCCTCGGACAGGGGGCCGTGGAAGGTGAGGCGGGTGCGGCGGGGTGGGGTCATGGCAGGCGACGCTACGGCGGGAGGCCGGGCCGCGGCACGCGATTTTCCGGGAGCCGCCTACTGCGTCACCGTGAAGTTGCGGAGGATCGCCGCCGTCAGGTCCGGGTCGCCCTCCAGCTTCAGCCGGTCGGACACCGACTCCGGGCTCACGCGGCCGCAGGCCAGCCGGACGTACGTCTCCCAGTCGAGGGTGAGGGTCGCGGCGGGGCCCAGCGCGGGGGCCGTCTCCAGGGTGCCGCGGCCCTGGATGTCGACGCGGATCGTGCGCAGGAACTCGACGGGCCCGTGCACGTCGAAGACGATGGCCGAGCTGCGCGGCGCCTGCGCGTCCTCCGCCACCACGCGCGGGAGTTCGCCGAGCAGCACGTCACGGGCGACGTGGGCGCCGGGGGAGTCGAGGTTGCCAGGCCGGCCGAGGGCCGTGCGCAGGTCCTGCTCGTGCACCCACACGTCGAAGGCGTGCCGCCGCATCGACTCCTCGAGGGTGAGCTCCTTGCCCAGCGGGCCCCGCACCTTGGTGCCCGGGTCACGCGAGTCGTTCCGCAGCTGGCGGTTGCGGCGGATGATCACGTACTCCAGCTCGGAGGTCATCTCCGGCGCCGTGTGGTGGCGGCGGACGTCGACCTGCATCTCCATGTAGCGCTGGTGGTCGTTGGTGACGTGGAACAGGTCCCGCGGCAGCGTGTGGATGGGCCGCGGGTCGCCGAGCATCTCGCAGTCCAGCCCGATGACATGGGAGACCACGTCCCGCACCGACCACCCGGGGCACGGTGTGCGCCGGTTCCAGTCGGCCTCCGCGAGCGGCTGGAGCAGCTCGGATATCGCTTCGATGGAGTGGGTCCAGGCGTCGGCGTAGGGCTGGAGGGTGGGATGCAGACTCACGGAACGGGACCCCTCGGCGGTCGGTGCACGGGCAGGTGGTGGCGGCGTTGCCAGTGGGAGGTGGCGGCTGTCGGCGGGTGTCTTGCCAGCTAAGTTACGCTGCTGTGAGGCACCCCGGCAGTGCTTTCGTGTGACGATCGTAGGCCCGTGGGGAAGCCCTTGTGGACGGGTCGAATGCCAGGACGGTGGTAGTGTGCGCGCCTCTGTGATCCAGATCTCCGTAGACGAGGGCGAATCGGTCGAATCGCGTCGTCGGCGGGTGGCCTCGATGGTCCGGGACCAGGCCGGTGCCGATCTCGTCGTCCTGCCGGAGCTGTGGACCACGGGTGCCTTCGCCTACGAGGAGTTCGGGCGCGAGGCCGAGCCGCTCGAAGGGCCGACGTACGAGGCGATGGCCAAGGCCGCGAGCGACGCGGGCGTGTGGCTGCACGCCGGGTCCATCCCCGAGCGGGACCCGGACGGCCCCCTGTACAACACCTCCCTCGTCTTCTCGCCCTCCGGCGACCTCGCCGCCGCCTACCGCAAGATCCACCGGTTCGGCTTCGACAAGGGCGAGGCCGTGCTGATGGGCGCGGGCCGCGAACTGGTGACGGTCCGTCTGCCCGGGACGACCCTGGGCGTGGCCACCTGTTACGACCTCCGCTTCCCCGAACTCTTCCGCGGGCTCGTCGACGCCGGGGCCGAGACGCTCGTGGTGTCGGCGGGCTGGCCGGAGCGCCGCCGGGCCCACTGGACGCTGCTCGCCCGGGCACGGGCCGTGGAGAACCAGTCGTTCGTCCTCGCCTGCGCAACGGCCGGGACGCACGCCGGAGTTCCCCAGTCCGGTCACTCGGTCGTGGTCGACCCGTGGGGCGAGGTGCTGGCCGAGGCGGGCGCCGCCGAGGAGGTCCTGACCGTGGAGTTCGCCCCGGGCAAGGTCGCCACCACGCGGGAGCAGTTCCCGGCGCTGAAGGACCGGGTGCTCGGTCTCCAGCCCCCGCGCAGGCCCTGACCGGGCGCCCTCAGTCCTCTCGCTCCTTCTCCGCCAGGTGGATCACGCACACCGCCACCGCGATGAGCAGCGCCGGATCCGCGTCCTCGCGGACGACGTCCACGCCGTAGGTGTCCCGCACGGTCAGCCACCGCCGGGAGATCACCGCCAGCAGCTCCCCGTCGTACTCGACGGCGAACTCCCGGTCGAGGACCTTGCCGCTGACGTCCAGTTCGCTGCCGTCGGCCAGGGACACCCGGTAGTGGTTGCGCAGCAGGGACAGCCGCTTGCGGCGGATCGTCGCCAGCGGCTCCCCGGCCCGCTGGAGCACCATGGTGTCGCGCAGGGCGAGCATCTTCTGGTGGATGTCGACGAGGACGCGCCCCTGGGGATCCTTCAGCTCCCAGGTGTCCCGCAGCCGCAGGGCCTTGCCGTCGACGAGGAACACCTTGCTGCCGCGGTCGTCCTCGATCCAGTAGTCGTCACCGAAGCCGAGGAGCCGGTCGTACACGAGGAATCTCATGAGACCAGGGCTTCCCCGCCACCGGTTCCGAAACGCCGTCGATAGGCCGACGGGCTGAGCCCGGTCGCCCGCCGCAGCCGCGCCCGCAGGTTGGCGGCCGTCCCGAGCCCGCTCCGGGCCGCCACCACGTCCAGCCGCTCCTCGCCCCGCTCGATCAGCCGGCAGGCCAGCGCCACCCGCTCCCCGGTGAGCCACGCCAGCGGAGTCGTCCCCAGCTGTGCGCGGAAGCGGCGGTGCAGCGTGGCGGGGCTGACCCGCGCGCGGGCCGCCAGGTCCGCCACCGTCAGCGGCTCGCCCAGCCGCTCCTGCGCCCATGCCAGCAGCGGCCCCAGGGACTCGTCCCGCACGTCGGGGACCGGCCGTTCCACGAACTGCCGCTGCCCGCCGTCGCGGTGCGCGGCGAACACCAGCCGGCGCGAGACGTGGTTGGCGATCTCCGCGCCGTGGTCACGGCGCCAGACGTACAGCCCGAGGTCGAGCGCGGCCGCGCTGCCCGCCGCGGTGAGGACGTCGCCCTCGTCGACGAAGAGGACGTCCGGCTCCAGCAGCACCCGCGGGTGCAGCCGGCGGAAGGAGTCCGCCCAGCGCCAGTGCGTGGCCGCCCGCCGCCCGTCCAGCAGCCCGGCCTCGGCGAGCGCGAAGGTGCCGGTGCAGAAGCTCATGACCCGGGCGCCACGCGCGTGTGCGCGCCGGATGGCGTCCAGCACGGCGGGGGCGCGTGGGACGACGTTGTCCGGTCGGCCGGGCACGACCAGCGTGTCCGCCCGGTCCACGGCGTCCAGGCCCCGGACGCCCGTGAGCGTGAAGAAGCCGTGGTTCATCCGGATCTCCGGCGCGGGCGCGCACAGCGTCACCTCGTACAACGGCCCCGGCAGCCCCAGCTCGGGCCGGGGCAGCCCGAACAACTCGGTGGCCACCCCGACCTCGAAGGGGTTGGTGCCCTCGTCGACGATCACGGCGACCCGGTGCGGGCGGTGCGAGGATCCTTGCGACATGTGCGATTCCTAGCACTCGTGCCCGCCCCGCGGTACCCCGCAGGATCTGCACATGACCCAGGAACCCGTCTCCCTCGCCCACGCCCTGGCCTCCTTCGCCGAGCAGTGGAGCCCCCGCATCGTCACCGCCGTCAACGACTACGACGTCCGGATCGCCAAGGTCGAGGGCGAGCACGTCTGGCACGTCCACGACCACACCGACGAGTTCTTCCTCGTCCTCGACGGCGAACTCCACATCGCCCTGCGCGAACCGGCCGGCGAGCGCACGGTCGTCCTGCCCAAGGGCAGCGTCTTCACCGTCCCGCGCGGCACCGAACACAAGCCGTACGCCCCCGTCCCGACCGCGATCCTGCTGTTCGAGCCCACCGGCACCCTCACGGTCGGCGACCGCCACGACGAGGTCCCGGACCACGTCGACGCGACGACGGGGCACGCCCTCGGGTGACTGTCGGTGCCGGATGACACCCTGGACGCATGAACCACTCCGCACCCCGACGCGCCCGTGTCCGCGCCCCCGAGCTGACCGGCAGGGGCGGCTGGCTGAACACGGGCGGCCGGCAGTACACCCTCGCCGACCTGCGGGGGCGCATCGTCGTCCTGGATTTCTGGACGTTCTGCTGCATCAACTGCCTGCACGTCCTGGACGAGCTGCGCGCCCTGGAGGACAAGCACCGGGACACGGTCGTGGTGATCGGGGTGCACTCGCCGAAGTTCGTCCATGAGGCGGAGCACCAGGCGGTCGTCGACGCCGTGGAGCGGTACGGGGTGGAGCATCCGGTGCTCGACGACCCCGAGCTGGCCACCTGGAAGCAGTACGCCGTGCGGGCCTGGCCGACGCTCGTCGTGATCGACCCCGAGGGGTACGTCGTCGCCCAGCACGCCGGTGAGGGGCATGTGCACGCCATCGAGCGGCTGGTGGCGGAGCTGGCGGCCGAGCACGAGGCGAAGGGGACGCTGCGGCGCGGGGACGGGCCGTACGTGCCGCCGGAGCCGGAGCCGTCTGTGCTGCGGTTCCCGGGCAAGGCCCTGCTGCTGCCGGGCGGGAGCTTCCTGGTGAGCGACACCACCCGGCACCAACTGGTGGAGTTCGCCGAGGACGGGGAGAGCGTCGTGCGGCGGATCGGCTCCGGGGCGCGCGCCTTCGCCGACGGATCCGCCGGGACGGCCGCCTTCAACGAGCCACAGGGGCTCGCCCTCCTCGACGACGGCTCGGTGGTCGTCGCCGACACGGTCAACCACGCGCTGCGGCGGCTGGACCTCGCCACCGGCGAGGTCACCACCCTCGCCGGTACGGGCCGGCAGTGGTGGCAGGGCTCGCCCACCTCGGGCCCGGCCCGCGAGACCGACCTCTCCTCCCCCTGGGACGTGGCCTGGTGGCAGGGCAGGGTGTGGATCGCCATGGCCGGGGTCCACCAGCTGTGGGCGTACGACCCGGCGGACGGGACGGTGTCCGTCACGGCCGGGACGACCAACGAGGGGCTGGTCGACGGACCGGGCGGCGAGGCCTGGTTCGCGCAGCCCTCCGGACTCGCCGCGACGCCCGACCGGCTCTGGCTCGCCGACTCCGAGACGTCCGCCCTGCGCTGGGTGGAGCCCGACGGCTCCGTCCACACGGCCGTCGGCACCGGCCTGTTCGACTTCGGGCACCGGGACGGCGCCGCGGAACAGGCCCTGCTCCAGCACCCGCTGGGCGTCACGGCGCTGCCCGACGGCTCGGTCGCGGTCAGCGACACCTACAACCACGCCCTGCGCCGCTACGACCCGGCGACGGGCGAGGTGACGACCCTGGCCACGGACCTGCGCGAGCCCAGCGACGCGGTGCTCGACGGCGACGACATCGTGGTCGTGGAGTCGGCCCGGCACCGGCTGACCCGGCTGCGGCTGCCCGAGGAGGCGGTGAAGGTGCCGGAGGTCGCCCACCGCACACGGCGCGAGGCCACCGAAGTCGCCCCGGGGCGGCTCCGTCTGGACGTCGTCTTCCAGGCCCCGGCGGGCCAGAAGCTCGACACCCGGTACGGTCCCTCGACCCGCCTGCTGGTCTCCGCCAGCCCGCCGGAGCTGCTGCGCAGCGGCGAGGGCGCGGGAACCGAGCTGTCCCGCGCCCTCGAACTCGACCCCTCCGTGCCGGAGGGTGTGTTGCACGTCTCCGCGATGGCAGCCTCCTGCGACGACGATCCGTCGAACGAGTACCCGGCCTGTCACGTCCACCAGCAGGACTGGGGCGTCCCCGTCCGCCTCACGGAGGCGGGGACGGACCGGCTTCCCCTGGTGCTGGCGGGGATGGACGCCTGATCGCCTGGGGCGTCACACCCCGTATCCGTCGCTGTAGCCGTCGCGGCGGTGGTGGTGCACCGCCGGGTCGTCGACCACCGGTGTGGTCGGTGGCACCACCACCCGCCGGCGCCTGGCGATGCTGCTGAACGTGGTGACGCCGATCAGTCCGACGATCATCAGGATGATGCCGACCAGGTCGAGGTTGACCCCCTGCATGTCCCAGTCGGTCGCGAACGTGAGGATGGCTCCCACGGCGATGAGGATGATGCATCCGCCGAGGCCCATGAGTGTCGCCTCCCTGTACGGTCCGGTCGTTCCGGTCCGCACACCGGGTACCCCCGTGGGGAACACCCATGCGGCGGTGGCCTGTTCTACCCCTCCAGGAACGCGGTGAGCGCGTTGGCGAGCAGGAACGGGTCGTCGGCGCCGCACAGTTCGCGCGCGCTGTGCATCGACAGGATGGCCACGCCGATGTCGACGGTCCTGATGCCGTGCCGGGCGGCGGTGATCGGGCCGATCGTGGTGCCGCAGGGCATGGAGTTGTTGGACACGAAGGACTGGAAGGGCACGTCGGCCCTCTCGCAGGCCGCCGCGAACTCCGCCCGGCCCGAACCGTCCGTGGCGTAGCGGTTGTTGACGTTGACCTTGAGGATGGGGCCGCCGTTGACGCGCGGGTGGTGCGTCGGGTCGTGCCGCTCCGCGTAGTTGGGGTGGACGGCGTGGCCCGTGTCGGAGGAGAGGCAGACCGTGCCGGCGAAGGCGCGGGCCCGGTCCTCGTAGGAGCCGCCGCGGGCGAAGACCGAGCGTTCCAGCACGGTGCCGAGGAGGGGGCCGTCCGCGCCCGTGTCCGACTGGGAGCCGTTCTCCTCGTGGTCGAAGGCGGCCAGGACCGGGATGGAGGCGGGCTTCGGCGACGCCGAGGCGACGGCGGCGAGCGCGGCCGTGCCGGCGTGCACCGACAGCAGGTTGTCCATGCGCGGGCCGGCCAGCAGTTCGCGGTCGCGGCCCAGGTAGGCGGGCGGTTCCACGGAGTGCGTCATCAGGTCCCAGCCGGTGACCTCGCCCGCGGGGAGGCCGGCGGTCTCCTCCAGGAAGGCGATCAGGTCGCCGTCGCGCACGTCGTGGCCGAGGCCCCAGACCGGCTGCATGTGCCGCTGCTTGTCGAGCTTGAGGCCCTCGGCCGTCACCGAGCGGTCCAGGTGGATGGCGAGCTGCGGGACGCGCAGCAGCGGGCGGTCGACGTTGACCAGGCGGGTGGAGCCGTCGCGCAGGGTCAGCCGGCCGGCGATGCCGAGGTCGCGGTCGAGCCAGGAGTTGAGCAGGGGCCCGCCGTAGATCTCCACGGCCACCTGGCGCCAGCCGTGCGCCCCGCTGTCGGGGAGCGGCTTGACGCGCAGGTTGGGGGAGTCCGTGTGGGCGCCGACGATCCGGAACGGCGTGTGCGGCGCGGCCCCCTCCGGGACGTACCAGGCGACGATCGCGCCGCCGCGCAGCACGTACTTGCCGCCGCTCGTGCCGTCCCAGGCGTCCGTCTCGGCGACCTGCTTGAAGCCGGCCTTCTCCAGCCGTTCGGCGGCGGTCGCCACGGCGTGGTACGGCGAGGGGCTCGCCGCCAGGAAGGTCATGAGGTCGTCGGTGTGGCCGCGGTCGAAGCGGGCTGGTTCGGTCATGGGTTCACCTTAACGACGGACGAGGGCCTGTTCCTCTGGGAAAGGAACAGGCCCTCGAACAACGGACGTGAGGATCAGAACGCGGCCTCGTCCAGCTCCATCAGGTCCAGCTCGACGCCCTCGGCGACCTTGCGGGCCAGGGTGACGCCCGGCAGGACGTCGGCGGCGAAGAACTTCGCGGCGGCGATCTTGCCGGTGTAGAAGGCCTTGTCCTTGGCGGACGCGGTCTGAAGCTTCTCGGCGGCGACCGCGGCGCCCTTGAGCAGCAGGTAGCCGACGACGACGTCACCGGAGGCCATCAGCAGGCGGGTGGTGTTGAGCCCGACCTTGTAGATGTTCTTGACGTCCTGCTCGGTGGCGGCGAGGTCGGTCAGCATCAGGCCGACGATGGCCTCCAGCTCGACGGCGGCCTTGGCGAGGTGCTCGCGGGCACCGGCCAGCTCCTCGCCGCCCGTGCCGAGGGCGAGGAACTTCTTGATGTCCTCGGCGAGGGAGTTCAGCGCGGCGCCCTGGTTGCGGACGATCTTCCGGAAGAAGAAGTCCTGGCCCTGGATGGCCGTGGTGCCCTCGTAGAGGGTGTCGATCTTGGAGTCCCGGATGTACTGCTCGATCGGGTACTCCTGGAGGAAGCCGGAGCCGCCGAAGGTCTGCAGCGACTGGGCGAGCTGCTCGTAGCCCTTCTCGGAGCCGTAGCCCTTGACGATGGGCAGGAGCAGGTCGTTCAGCGCGTGCTCGGTGGCGGCGTCCTCGCCGGCGGCCTCCTTGATCTGGATGGCGTCCTGGATCGAGGCGGTGTACATCACCAGCGCGCGCATGCCCTCCGCGTACGCCTTCTGCGTCATGAGGGAGCGGCGCACGTCGGGGTGGTGGGTGATGGTGACCTTGGGCGCGGTCTTGTCCATGAAGTTCGCCAGGTCGGGGCCCTGGACGCGCTCCTTGGCGTACTCCAGGGCGTTCAGGTAGCCCGTGGAGAGCGTGGAGATCGCCTTCGTGCCGACCATCATGCGGGCGAACTCGATGATGCGGAACATCTGGCGGATGCCGTCGTGCTTGTCGCCGATCAGCCAGCCCTTGGCGGGGTGCTGGTCGCCGAAGGTCATCTCGCAGGTGTTGGAGGCCTTCAGGCCCATCTTGTGCTCGACGTTCGTGGCGTAGACGCCGTTGCGCTCGCCCAGCTCGCCGGTCTCGAAGTCGAAGAGGTACTTCGGGACGAGGAAGAGCGACAGGCCCTTGGTGCCGGGGCCGGCGCCCTCGGGGCGGGCGAGGACGTAGTGGAGGATGTTCTCCGACATGTCGTGCTCACCGGACGTGATGAAGCGCTTCACGCCCTCGATGTGCCAGGAGCCGTCCTCCTGCTGCACGGCCTTGGTGCGGCCGGCGCCCACGTCGGAGCCCGCGTCGGGCTCGGTGAGGACCATCGTGGAGCCCCACTGCTTCTCCGTGGCGATCTTGGCTATGTGCTTCTGGACCTCGTTGCCCTCCTCGAAGAGGATGCCGGCGAAGGCGGGGCCCGAGGAGTACATCCACACGGCCGGGTTGGCGCCCAGGATCAGCTCGGCGTACGCCCAGATCAGGGAGCGCGGCGCGGTGGTGCCGCCGATCTCCTCGGGCAGGCCGAGGCGCCAGTACTCGGAGTCCATGAAGGCCTGGTAGCTCTTCTTGAAGGAGGCCGGGACCGGCGCGGTGTTGGTCTCCGGGTCGAAGACCGGCGGGTTGCGGTCGGCGTCGATGAAGGACTCGGCCAGCTCGTTCTCCGAGAGGCGCGTCAGCTCCTCCAGGATGCTCTTCGCGGTCTCGACGTCCATCTCCTCGAACGGGCCGGTGCCGTACACCTTGTCGCGCCCGAGTACTTCGAAGAGGTTGAACTCGATGTCGCGGAGATTCGACTTGTAGTGCCCCATGGCGACGGCTCCCGGCTCCGTAGAGAGATCGGCGAGGCACTGGATCCTCGCGCTAGTTCACGTACCAACAAGTAGCTCCGATGATGCTACCCGCCGGTAATAAGAAGCAACCCCGATCCCGTCATCTGTGACAGGTCACACCGGAACGGTCAGCGTCGCCGTGTAACCCTCCGTGGTGCTGCCCTTCATCGTCGCCAGCTGCTGGGCGTGGCCGTCGCTGAAGATGTTGTCCGTCTCCAGGGAGAGGCTGCTCAGGTTCCGCACGCTCGCGTCGTAACCCTCAGTGGCGTAAACCGTGTCGCAGACGTCCTTCGGGAACGCGAGCTGCGAGGTGTTCGTGATGGACGTGGCCGCCGTGGCGTCGGCCAGGCTGCCGTAGACCTCGAAGTGGATGTGCGGCCAGCGGCCGGCGTAGCAGCCCGGGAAGACGCTCGTGAAGGTGACCCGGCCCTGGTCGTCGGTCTCCTGGACGCCCCGCAGGTAGTTCTCGTCGGTGACGCCCTCGGAGTACAGGGAGTAGTTCCCCTCCCGGTCGCAATGCCAGAGGTAGACGGCGGCGCCCTTCTTGGGGGTGCCGCAGCCGGAGGCCGCGTCCACCACCGTCAGCGTGATCGTCAGCGGGACGCCCTCGGCGGTGCCGCCCGCGGAGTCGCCGAAGCTCTTGGTGATGTCGCGGCGCACGACCCCGCTCTCCTTCAGCACGTTCACGCCGTTGGAGCCGTCGCCGGGGAAGGGCCCGGCCGTCTCCTCGGGGATCTCCGCGCACGCGGCGGACGAGGACGACGAGGAGCCCGCGGAGGACGCCGGGGACGCGGAGGACGCCGGGGCCTCCTCCTGGGACGTGCAGCCCAC